>JAUXJX010000324.1 GCA_030624545.1 Bacteroidota bacterium
CCCAAGACCATTTTGAGAGACTTATGCAACAGGTGTGTAGCCGTATGGTTTCTTGCAGCTGATTTTCTCAGGGAAGAATCCACAGTTGCAATCAATTCTTTGCCAACGACCGAGGGGCTTTTCCCTTTGATGGCTTCACCAAAATGAACAATTCGCTTTCCGGACTTGACAGCGTCAACAACCTTTAGCTCAAAGGCCCCCCCTTTATCACGAATAATGCCGTGATCGCCTACCTGCCCTCCCGATTCTCCATAAAAAGGTGTTCTATCCAGCAGAAACTCATTGTCGTGGTAGGCCACTATCTTGACTGTGGATTCCAATTCGGTATAGCCGACAAACTCAGAGTTTTCTACTTCCTCACCATTCTTGAAAAACTCGCGCGCCTCGAAGTGGAACTTGTGCGCCTCTTTTCCCCGCCGCCGCTGTTCTTCCATTGCAGCATCAAAGCCGTCCATGTCCAGCTCAAGATCTTTTTCCTCGGCCATCAAGTGGGTTAGATCGACGGGAAATCCGAAGGTGTCATATAATTGAAAAACTGCGGTTCCCGGAAAGATTTTCTCGTTATTGGTCTTCAATTGATCTGCCGCTTTCTCGAAGATTTCGATGCCGCGATCTAAAGTCTTACCAAAGCTTTCTTCCTCACCTTTTATGACCATAGCCACGTGTTGATTCTTTTCCACCAATTCCGGAAAAGCCTTTCCCATGGTGTCGGCCAATACGGGCGCCAATTTATAGATGAAGGGATCGAGTGCATTTATGGTTCGGCCATAGCGGGCAGCACGTCTCAATAACCGGCGCAAAACGTAGCCGCGACCCTCATTCGAAGGCAGTGCTCCGTCTGCAATCGCAAAACTCAACGCTCGAATATGATCCGATATTACCCGATGGGCGACACCGCTGTAACTTGAATAGGAAACGCCGGTGATTTCGTCAATCGATTTGATTATGGGAGTAAATACGTCCGTATCATAATTGGAGACCACGTCCTGCATCACGGCCACAACGCGTTCAAAACCCATTCCTGTGTCTACATGCTTTGCGGGAAGTTCTTCGAAATCGCCATTAACATTTCTGTTGAATTGGATAAACACCAGATTCCACAGCTCGATGAATCGTGCACAGCCAGCGTTGACTTCACAAACGTGATCCACATCACCGACCCTGTCGCATCTTTCGGGGCCCAAGTCGATGTGGATTTCGGAACACGGGCCGCAGGGACCCGTTTCGCCCATTTCCCAAAAATTGTCTTTCTTGTCAAAACGAAGAATTTGATCCGGATTGACATCCGTTTCGGACCGCCACTTCTCGTCCGCTTCATCGTCATCCAAATAGATGGTCGCCCATAATTTTTCCTTGGGCATCTTCCAGACTTCGGTCAGCAGCTCCCATGCCCATGCAATCGCTTCTTTCTTATAATATTCACCAAAGGACCAATTGCCGAGCATCTCAAAGAAAGTGTGGTGATACGTGTCTTTACCCACTTCTTCCAGATCATTGTGCTTGCCGCTTACGCGGATACATTTCTGGGTGTCGGCGATACGCGGGGAATCAGCCTTCTCTGTTCCGAGAAAGATCCCTTTGAACTGATTCATACCGGCGTTGGTGAACAGTAACGTAGGATCGTCGATTGGAATCACCGGCGCACTGCGCACTATTTTATGATCTTTGCCGCGAAAGAATTCCAGGAACGATTTTCTTATTTCGTTAGCCTTCATCGCAGAGGATGCCTAAGACTAAGACGCGTCTGTCACGACTTCGTTTAACACTTCTTCAACAATCTCCCAACCAAAGCCCCGGCGCATCAGGAAATCACTAAGACTCTTTTTTACTTTCATCCGGTCGTCGTTTTTTAGCAGGTGTATTTTCTTTTCAGCCAATCTTCTCGCCAAATCCATCTCGTCAAATTCGGAGTAGACACTGTCCAGCGTACTTTCAAGAATCGACTCGGCAATTCCCTTTCGTTTAAGCTCATCGGTCATGCCCCGACGGCCAATGGGCTTTCGAACAATTTTGCTTCTCGCAAATGATTTTGCGAATGTCTCATCATTTAAGTACCGGCGTTCCCTGAGCTCTTCTACTAATACCCGGACAATGTCATTCGTGAATCCACTCCGCCTCAATTTCTCGGCCAGCTCTCTTTCGCTGTGATCCCGGATAGAAAGAAACCGGAACGCTTTCGTCTTCGCCCTTTTTCGTTCATCTGCAAGAAGTAGCTCGGCAATTTTCTCCTCGCGCAATATTTGGTCTAGGGCAATTTTCCCATCAAATACAATTTCTTCATCCAACCCGAAGGCATATTCGCCGTCTAAGAAAATTGAATACCGGCTTCGATTGCGTTCCTGCCTTTCTATCTTGGTTATCTTTTTAGCAGAATCTGTCAAACCGAAACTGCACATAATATGGTGCTTGAAGGGTTATGAACCTGCCGCAGTTTCCTTTTTATCGGACTCGACCTTATCTACCTTGATCAAGCCCAGCTTCTCGCGGACTTTTTGTTCAATCTGAGCCAACAAATCCGGGTTCCCTTCGAGCAAAGACTTTACGTTTTCCCTGCCCTGGCCCAATCTCTCTTCTCCGTAAGAGAACCACGTGCCCGACTTTTCTACTATGTTCTCATTTGCAGCAAGATCCAGAATTTCGCCTGCCTTCGAAATCCCGACTCCGTACATCACATCAAATGTCCCTGACCGAAATGGCGGCGATACTTTGTTTTTCACAACTTTGACCTGCGTGCGGTTACCCACGATCCTCTCGCCATCTTTGATTGAACCGATTCGGCGAATGTCAATTCGCACGGAGGAATAAAATTTGAGAGCACGGCCTCCGGTGGTGGTCTCCGGATTTCCGAACACCACCCCGATCTTTTCACGAAGCTGGTTAATAAAGATCACACAAGCCTTGGATTTGGAGATGGCTCCCGATAGTTTACGCATGGCCTGTGACATGAGCCGGGCTTGCAGGCCCATTTGGGCATCTCCCATTTCACCCTCGATTTCTGCTCGAGGAACGAGAGCTGCAACGGAATCGATTACAACGATATCCAAAGCTCCTGAACGTATCAACGTCTCGGTAATTTCGAGGGCCTGTTCTCCCGTGTCCGGTTGAGAAATTAGCAGATTGTCTGTGTCGACACCCAGGTTTTTTGCGTAGCCGGCGTCCAACGCGTGCTCAGCATCAATGAAGGCAGCAAGTCCATTGAGCTTTTGTGCCTCCGCAATAATATGTAAAGCCAATGTGGTTTTTCCGGAAGATTCGGGTCCATAAATTTCGATAATTCGCCCGCGCGGAATGCCACCGATGCCAAGCGCTACATCTAGCGAAATAGATCCTGTGGGAATGGCGCTGATTTCGATGACTGCCGCATCGTCGCCAAGCCGCATAATTGATCCTTTTCCAAATTGGCGATCAATTTGGGTCATGGCCAGGTCTAATGCCTTCAATTTTTCGGAATTTTCGTCCACCATAAACTCCTTTTTCTAATGACCTACCGCCTCGGAATAAGGGCTGCGAAGAGAGGCACTGTAGAGAATGTTGTATTGCGCTCCGCTGGGACCCAAATCGCTCCTCATAAGGTGAACCTCTCGGACGCGAACCCTGTATTCCCCCAATTGAAATTGTTGAAATGCCGACAAGGCTGCTTCGGGTTTGGCGCCTTGTTTCAGGCGTGCAATCGTTAAGTGCGGTTTAAATCTCCGATTCTCACCCGGTATATCAAGCGTTTGAAAGTTCCGGTCTATTTCCCTATGTATTTCGACTAGTCTATTTTCCGTATCTTTTACTCCTACCCACAGAATGCGTGGCTGATTCCAGTTGGGAAAACAACCCTTGGCTTCGAGG
>JAUXJX010000093.1 GCA_030624545.1 Bacteroidota bacterium
AAGTCGTTCCGGAGTCTACCATCTACCACCACGCCGGCGCGACAATTCAGGCCGAAAGTTTCAAGAAGCTCTACTGGAATCATCGTAATGGCATTTTTATCCTGCTAAAAAACTACAGTGTTGTGTCATTATTCAAAATTATGCCTTTTCGAATTCTATTAGATTTTATCAATTTTTTTTATTCCTTATCAAAACTGGATTTTAAACATAGCTACGCGATCGTCAAATCGCATTTATGGATTCTTTTCAACCTTAGACTCATTCTACAGAAAAGACGGGAAGTTCAAAAGAAGAGAATTATCCCGGATAGTGACTTAGCTCATATTTTCTACCAGGGCAGTATAATTTTGGAATATTTTTTGAGAAGAAAGAAAACGTTTAAAGAAATCATGGAGTCTTAAAAAGCAAGTACAATTTGATGGAAATCAAAATCGAAACTGTTCACTTGGACGCGATTGCTGTCATCAGGCCCGACGCATTCGAAGATGAGCGAGGATTTTTTCTGGAGACTTTTCGCGAGGACCAATTCAGAAATCTCGGTCTACCATGGCGTTTTGTTCAGGACAATCACTCCAGGTCGAGCAAGAACGTTGTACGCGGGTTACATGCGACGAAAAGGAACAAATAAACATCTGAAAATGGATTTGACATGAACATCCTTCTCGCCGGCGGCGCCGGATATATTGGATCCGCTTTAGCTCCCGAACTCATCGAAAGAAAATATAACGTAACAGTTGTTGATCTCTTTTGGTTCGGAGACCACTTGCCCGAGAACATAGCCCGCATCAAAAAGAATGTTCTTGACTTAAAGGAGGCAGACCTACACGGCTATGACCAGGTCATTTTTTTGAGCGGATTATCAAATGACCCCATGGCGGAATTTTCACCCAGTGCTAATTTTATCTACAATGCTTCTGCGCCGGCGTATCTGGGTTACATCTCAAAACGGGCAGGTGTGAAAAGATTTATTTATGCGAGCTCATGTTCGGTATACGGATATACGGTGGACGAATTATATGACGAAAAGTCTCCCACTATTTCCAATTATCCGTATGGTATTTCGAAGCTCCTGGGGGAGCAGGCTGTTATACAAATGCAGGATACAGATTTCTCAGTGATCAGTTTGCGCCAGGGAACGGTATGTGGTTTCAGCCCACGTATGCGGCTAGATCTAGTCGTGAATACAATGTTTAAGACGGCTATGCTCGACAGGACAATTTCAGTCAATAATCCTGTGATATGGAGGCCGATTTTGAGTATTAAGGATGCCATTGCAGCATATGTCAGGGCTGTGGAAGCGCCTGACGGGATCAGTGGTATCTTCAACGTCGCATCAGGCAATTACACAGTGGGTGAAATCGCCGATCAGGTCAAAGCTGTCATCGAAGAGGCGCTGGATTTCAAGCTAAATCTAAACATGATGCACAAAGAGGACTACAGAAATTATAAGGTCAGTATCGAGAATGCCAGAAACATATTGAGTTTTAAGCCTCGCCACGATATTGACTCAATCGTGAGAAATCTACTTGACAACTACAATTATTTTAAGGATCTGAATAATAAAAACTACTATAATATCGAGGTTTTCAAAACTATTCGACTTTGATAGGACTATATGAAAACAGCAATAATCGGGGCAAACGGCCAGCTTGGCAGCGCCATCAGTGATTATTTTTCACAAAATCATGGAGTGATCAAATTAACCCATGAAGATATCGAAATTAGCGACATAGATAACGTCCGGGATGTCCTTAAATCTTCAGGGGCTGAGCTAGTGATCAGTACGGCAGCTTATCATAATGTCCCGAAATGCGAAGAAAATCCCGCGGTGGCATATTCAGTTAATGCCGTCGGCTCTCTGAATCTGGCCAGAATCACCCATGAGCTAGACATTCCACTACTACACTACAGTACTGATTATGTTTTTGACGGTTCAAAGCTATCTCCCTATCATGAAGATGACGAGACCCATCCTTTGAATGTTTATGCAGAAAGCAAATTATCCGGTGAGAATCTGATACGAAATTATTGTCAAAGATATTTTATTATTCGCGTTTCAGGGCTTTATGGAAGGACTGTCTGCCGGGCCAAAGGCGGTAATTTTATTACAACAATGATGAAGGCAGCCCGGGAAAAACCCGAAGTGAGAGTTGTTACAGATGAAATCTTAACTCCCACGCCGGTGACTGAGATAGCGATGAACTCTTTTTACCTGGCTGAAACCGATGCATATGGCCTGTACCATATGACGTCTCAAGGTGAATGTTCCTGGTATGAGTTTGCAGAAGTCATCTTTGATGAGTTAGGATTATCAACGCCATTAAAAGAAGCCCTGACCGACGATTTCCCCCAAACAGTCAATAGACCAACGTATAGTGTCCTGGAAAATAGAAATCTGAAATCGATTGCCAGGGACAAAATGTCTCCGTGGAAAACATCTCTCCAGACGTACTTGAGGTCGTTCTAGAGGATAGATTCGTCAAAAAACAGCTATAATGATAGATAAAAGTCAAAAGACAATGCCAAATGCCAGCCAAGAAGATTCGGGATTAATCTCTGGAGCGGATTCGTATCTTAACTACACAGAATATATTGATTACCCTTTCCATTTGGAGCGGTTGAAATGGCTCTTCGAGAAAATTTCCTCCTCTAGAAGAGAACAAAGGGTTAGAATTCTTGACGTTGGATGCGGCACCGGGAATATTACCATACCGTTGGGCCTGATAGAAAATTCGGAGGTGATCGGAATAGATATACATCAGCCAAGTCTGGATCATGCCATCAATAAGAATCCCTTTGATAATGTCAGATTCGATCTTGTGGCACTTAGGGACTATGATATCAGGGAAGTTGACTACATCATATTTTCAGAGGTCCTGGAACACATTAGCGGATATGAGGATATTGTCCAGTATATCTCGGAGAATTCTAAGCATGGTGCAGCGCTATTATTGACAATTCCCAACGGATATGGTCCATTCGAAATTAGCCAACAACCTCTCTACTTGCTTCGCAGGCTGGGCTTTGACTCTTTCATAAATTCCATCAAAAATATGGTCAACAAAAAAGAGCCATATTCTCTGAACTACGAGACGCCCCACGTCAATTTTTTCACATTAAAGAAGTTGAGAAAACAACTGGAAAAATATGATTTGTCAATATACGGGATAAAGAATGCTTTTATCCTTACCCCCATTATCGAAACCTTCTTTCCATTTATCCCCCTTCAGTTAGTCGCCACCATTGATAACAAAGTTGCCCAGCACATCCCGTCTTATCTTGCAAGCGGCTGGTACATCGAAATTAGGCATCGGATATAGCGCGTAGTCAAACAGTCCCAACTGCCAAGCATCGGAGTTTTTTTAGCTTGATTAGCCAAGCCGGTTCTCTGCTCATTCCCAGTCTGACTTTGAACAATCCATCATTTGCCGTCTCTCTTCACAACATACAGCATACCTGAGCCCGCGCCGGAAGCGCTTAGAATATGGGCGATTATCCCGATCATGCCGGCACGAAAATAACGCCATATTTTTGTCTGGTTATGGCAAGCACTGCTATCAATCAGTATCTTTTCGCTTAACAGACAATTATAATAAATATCAAATGGAATTACTTTCTTGCGAACCAGAGCTAAGCCTTTCTTCCGGAGGATATTCCGCATAGGCTGCGGGGAAAAATGAAATAATCTTCTAGGAGCATCCAGAGCTGCCCAGTGACTCTTGTAAATCAAAAAATCGAGGCTTGATAAGTTTGGCAGCGCAATAAGAATCAAGCCGTTTTTGCGCAGTAACCGGAGCGACTCATCCAACGCTTTTAGGGGATTAGAAAAATGTCCTAAGGAATGCCAATAGGTGATAACGTCAAAATGGCCCTCATATTTTGGCATTAGATCGGAGAAACTCCTGTAAACTTCCAGTCCCAAAGTCTGAGTAGCGAATTCAAACTGGGTCGGGTTCCGCTCAATGCCAGCTACCTCCCAAAGCTGCTGGCGCATCACCTGCAAGAAATCACCATTGCGGCAACCCACATCCAGCAATCGGCCCACACCAATCTCTTTCTGCACCCTTTTCATCCTCCATCTTACGGAGTAAGGATGAAAAAAGCGATACAAGGTCTCGACAAATTTTCTGCGTTGATTTTGAGAATAAAGCAGGGGATTGACTATGTCAGTCGGGTAAGCCGCTTCATGTGTTTTCTCATTCGGCAGGGGGAATATAGAGATTATGCCGCAATTGGAACATTCCACAAGATCAATTGGTAGCTCTAAATTGGAGTGATGGTCGAAAGTAGATACAATTCTCTTCGCATGGGTGTTACTGCAAAACCGGCATTCGAATTCAATCACTTTTTCACTGACGAGAGCGTGCGGAGTTTGTCTGTGTCTATTCAAGCGCATGTCATATTCCAGGCCGAGCGACAGATCCCGTATTCTGAACCTTGCTTGTTACCCCCTCTGAACTCGCCAAGATCACTCATTCCTTGAACTCTTGTGTGGGCAAGGAGTCCTGTTCTGCCAATCTTCTTTGTAAATCCTGCAGAAGCCGCTTGGCATTCTCGTCGTCCGGCTGCTGTTCGAGCCATTTTGTCATTAAATCTATCGCCTCCTGGAACCTCTGCGTACGCTGATAATAGGACAATAGCTGCGCATAGGCTTCCATCATACCCGGATTCCGGTCAATGACCTTATGGGTTCTCAGCTCCATTTCTTCCGGGCGCCCGAGCACTTCATACAATCCCGCTACAGAAACGGCGATCCGATCATCCGGGAACGGGATCAGGTGTTCAGGGATATTCCCTTCCATTTTATCCAGTGTATCCAAAGCTTCCTCCGTCTTGCCTTCTAGCCTGAGGTAGTCTGCCAGGCGCAAAAATGCGGATCGATAGTTCGTGAGAAGTCCTTCGGTTTTATAGTCCAGGTAGACATCCGGGTCGTTCAAATTTCGAAAGAAAAATTTCTCGTAAAGATTCTCTTTGAGCCGGCTCGGAGAAATCCCCAAACCGGCAAATGGCATCAACTTAAATGCCAAACCATCCATTCTTAGATACTTTTGCAGACCAATCTGGTTCTCACGAGAGACCGTGACCGCAAAGTAAATCGGCCTTTTCCATTGATTTGATGAAATAATGTTCAGAATGGCCAGATCCTGTACACGAATAGCCTGTCTTGGATTCCCTATCGTAGCTGGCACTTTAAAAGTAATGTTGCCCGGCTCGGGTAAATCTTCCTGCGATTCTTCCCGGCTGATGAGTTCCTCTTTCACCTTCGCATATACTGCCTTCGAAACCGGAACCTCGAACTCTCTCCCCTCGGCCGGCCAGGAAAACAGGCCGAGCCTGTCAATCTGATCGTCAGTAAAGGAGAAGGGAACCTTGGGCTCGTAGTCGCGTAGCTGCCGGATATACCAGTCGGTATTTAGCAGCGACAAATTAACTATTCGGATATCCTGCCTGATATTTTTCACGAGTTGCAAATACCAGAGCGGGAAGGTGTCATTATCGCCATTGGTGAAAACAATGGCATCGGGTTCGCACGACTCGAGGATGTTGTAGGAATAATCATAGGGCACGAAGTTACCCCTGCGATCGTGTGAATGAAAATTAAAGAACAACATATTGACGGGTATAGCCAGCGTCAGAACTGCCAATCCGGTCCAGGTGACGATTTTTAGTAACTTCTGCCTGCTCTGAAAATACTGCTGCAGCATTTCGAGTAAGGCATACACGCCGACGCCAATCCAGATTGCGAAGGCGAAGTAACTTCCAACAAACCCATAGTCCCTTTCTCTTGGCTGTGGATCTTCCTGGTTCAGGTACAATATGACCGCGATGCCAGCCACGATAAACAGGACCAGAATAGACGTTGCATGCTTCCAATCACGGCGGAAATGATAATAAGCCCCCACCATGCCAGCGACGAAGGGGACCATATACAATCCTCGCAGGCTCCAGATCTCCATGATATATCCATCCGAACCGATAGTAGTTCCTTTGCCAACAAACTGCCAGGCGAAATAACGAATATACATTTTCTGAATTTGGTAGGCCCAAAATTCCGCCTTCCGTCTAAAAATCGTGAGCAGCATACTCTGTTCGCCATACTGCTTCCTGGCCAAATAGTCGGTCATGGCTTGCCATGTTTCCGGGTCGTTTTCATCAATCGGGGGATTCAGCCCGGAGCGGACAAAGATGATAACGTAGGTAGAGTATCCGATCACTACAAGCACGGGGATAAGCCACCAAAGCTTAAACGCCAAGCGATCGCTGACATAAAGGTAGTACATTGTTGCGCCGAAGGTTAGGACACCAGCGATCAGCAAAAAGTTGCCTGCTTTCTCCTGATGCTCAAGAAACTGAGTGTAACCCATGCCGGCGTAATCATAATTAAATATCAGAATATAAAGTGTGATAGGTAGCACCGATTGAACAAGGACTGCCCAGACAAGTCTTTTTGCAGATGGATTATTTCTAAAGTGCACGATTAAGAGCACGAATGGAAAGGTGAGAATGTTCAGCAAGTGAACACCGGTGGCCAGGCCAAACAAATAGACGATCAATATCAAAAAACGGAGATTTTTCACATCTTCAGATTTGTCACCCCACATCAATACGAGCCACACGACAATTGCGGTAAACAACATACTGATTGCATACACCTCTGCTTCGACCGCGTTAAACCAGAAGCTGTCGCTAAATGCAAAAGCAAATGTACCAATGACTGCGCTGCCATAGGTGAGAACACGATCCAGGTTATTCTTGGGCTTGCCTCTGAATTCATTAATGAAGCGCACGATGATCAGGTATAGAAACATTACCGTGAGGGCGCTTGAAATCACCGACAACAGATTAACACTGAAGGCAACGTTTCCAACAGGAAGCATAGTAAAAATCCGGCCTAGAACCAAATAAAGCGGCGCCCCCGGGGGATGCATAACACTCAACGTATAGGAGCAAGCGATAAATTCACCGACGTCCCAGAAAGACACGTCCGGCGCTACCGTGACCATATAGACAAATCCAGAAATTAGCAATGTCGCAACCGCGATCCACTTGTTGATCATCCGATCTTGTTCCATTCAATCCTCCAATTCGCCTGGAAACGAAGCTTTCGATTCCAAACGATTCAGTCAATTCTGCCTAAGTATAAGACTTCATAAATAGGGTGGCGTATTTCTACGCTGCAGTGC
>JAUXJX010000418.1 GCA_030624545.1 Bacteroidota bacterium
AAGCACAGACAAGAATGTCTGTGCTACCGATCTTGGTTTTATGTGAGCTGACATTGGTGGGACAGACATTCTTGTCTGTTACCACTTGGCTCTGGCCTCAACCAGAAGAAAGAAAATCCCCCTTCGAAGGGGGACAAAGGGGGATGTCATTAAGCCTGAGAATTACTTCTTTCTCACATTCATCCACATGAATCCAAGAATTGAGTTCCAACTTATGAATCACGCTGAGTCAAGCACAGACAAGAATGTCTGTGCTACCGATCTTGGTTTTATGTGAGCTGACATTGGTGGAACAGACATTCATGTCTGTTTCCACTTGGCTCTGGCCTCAGCCAGAAGAAGATAGCAAATCCTCCATCGAAGGGGGACAAAGGGGGATGTCATCAAGCTTTAGACAAAGCTCTACCCGCTGATTCGGATACTTAACCTTGCAAATACACTCATATTTGAATAATATTTATTTCATTTAGAGGATTCCGGGATCTCCCTCTATCGATCATGATTGCTCTACTATTTTGAATAAGGGATAACTTGTATGAAATTGCCCGAAATAAAATTTGAGAAATATAGTCTATCAAACGGCTTGCAGGTCATTCTTCACGAAGACCATGCCATTCCCACTGTAGCGGTAAACGTCTGGTATCACGTCGGCTCAAAGAACGAAAAACGGGGGCGCACCGGGTTTGCACATCTCTTTGAGCACATGATGTTTGAGGGCTCTCAGCACAATCCCAGCGAGTTTTTCGAGCCCCTCGAAAGGGTAGGGGCGAATCTAAACGGTTCCACCTCGGAAGACCGCACCAACTACTGGGAACATCTGCCCAGCAATTATCTCGAGCTGGCACTGTGGATGGAAGCTGACCGAATGGGTTTTCTGCTGCCGGCGCTGGACCAGGAAAAGCTTGACAACCAGATCGATGTGGTGCAAAACGAACGACGCCAGCGGGTCGACAACCAGCCTTATGGCCGGGTCTATGAAGTGATGCTCGAAGCCATGTATCCCTATGACCATCCCTATTCGTGGCCGGTAAATGGCAGCATGGAAGACATTGCCGCAGCCACGCTGGACGACGTCAAAGCATTCTTCACTAGGTTTTATACGCCCAACAATGCAAGCCTTTGTATTGCAGGTGCTTTCGATTCCGCCGTGACAAAAAAGTGGATTGAAACTTATTTCGGTGATATTCCCACCGGGCCGCCTGTGGAACGAATTGAAACCTGGGTTTCGAATTTGGACGCTGAAAAGCGAATGCTGATGGAAGACAATGTGGCCCTCCCGCGCATTTACCTGGGCTGGCACACGCCGCCTCTCCATAAGCCGGGCGATGCTGAATTGGACATCCTGGCCAACATTCTCTCCAGCGGCAAGAATTCTCGGCTCTACAAGAGCCTGGTCTATGAAAAACAAATTGCCCAGGATGTTACCGCCCATCAGGGATCCAATGAGATTGGCAGTACATTTCAAATCGTTGCCACTGCGAAGCCAGGACATTCACTGCAAGAGCTGGAAGCAGGAATCAATGAAGAGCTGGAAAAAATTCTAAAAGAGCCGCCAGGCAAGGAAGAAGTCGAAACAGCGATCAATGGTTGGGAGGCGAGGTTCATTCGCCTGCTCCAGTCGAATGGCGGATTTGGAGGAAAGGCAGATTTGCTGAATCAATATAACACGTTTGTCGGAAGGCCGGATTATTTTCAGGAAGATCTCAACCGCTACATGGCCGTGACTCCGGGATCCGTTCAAGCATTTGCCGGAGATTTCATCCAGTTAGACAAAAGGGTTGTGATCAATGTGCAGCCTTTGGGTAAGCCTGAAGCCAAAACGAAGAGCAGCATCAACCGGAGCCGCAGACCGGGCGCCGGTGTCTCTTCCGCTTTGGAACTACCCTTATTTCAAGAGTCCGGTTTGTCAAATGGACTGAGCCTGTTTGTTGCCGAACAACATAACTTACCGCTGATTCAGTTCAATCTTGTGATAAATGCTGGCTGGGCTGCAGATCATGTCGAATTGCCGGGCGTATCGAATGTGACCTCAGACCTTCTCGATGAAGGTACCTTGAATCGCGATGCGCTGCAGATATCCCAAGAACTGAAATCAATTGGAGCATTTTTGAGCTCGTCTTCCCATTTTGATGCGAATTCCGTTACAATAAATACGCTGAAGCAGCATCTTGACAAAGCGCTGGATGTCTTTGCAGACGTGGTTTTGAATCCGACCTTTCCGGAAGAGGAATTGGCTCGACGAAAGAAGATCTTGCAAGCGCGTATCCTCCAGGAGAAGAGCGAGCCCTTTATCTCGTCGCTGAAGGCTCACATGCGCAAATTGTACGGCAAGGAACATCCATATGGGCAGCCTTATACCGGCAGCGGTACAGAGGAGTCAATTGAGGCAATTGTCCCGGAGAATCTCAGGGAATTCTATCAACATTATTTTCGCCCGAATAACGCTATCTTGATAGTCGTTGGAGATGTGACCCTGGATGAAATATCACCGCATCTGGAGCGCAGGTTTGCCGAATGGCCGGGATCAGAAGTTCATGAGCCGACAATCCCTTCCGTAAAGTCCCTTAAAAAGCCCGCACTCTATGTCATAGATAAGCCCGGCGCGGTTCAATCTGTGATTGTCATTGGGCATGTAGGCCAGGCGCGCAATACACCGGATTACTACAAGTTGGAGGTCATGGATACGCTCCTCGGCGGAAAATTCACGAGTCGCATTAACATGAATCTGCGCGAAGACAAAGGGTTTACTTATGGCGCAAAGTCCATGTTCATCCTTCGAAAAGCCGAGGGACCTTTTTTGGCCTATGCCCAGGTTCACGGTGAGCATACTGCGGAGAGCGTGTTTGAGCTAATGAAGGAACTGCGAGGCATCCGTGGAGAAATTCCCGTGACTGCTGAAGAGCTCAAGGACACGAAAGATAATCTTATCCTGGGCTATCCAAGAGAATTCGAAACCATTGGTAATATCGCAAACAAGATCGCCGAATTGGTCATCTATGACCTGCCCCGGGACACATTTGAGCGTTATATTCCCGGGATCGAATCCGTATCTGCCGAAGATGTTAGGGAGGCTGCCCAAAAGCACATACGCCCCAACGAGCTGCTTATTGTGGTTTTGGGGGATAGGAAAAAGATTGAGCCCGGGCTTCGTGAATTGAAGCTTGGTGAAATCGGCTATCTGGATGGCGAAGGAAATGAAGTTTAGGA
>JAUXJX010000515.1 GCA_030624545.1 Bacteroidota bacterium
CAGCCAGGTTCAGCCAATTGTAGAGGGGCAGGATCTCTTCACGCTCCCCGTAGATGTTACAATCGCCACGAACTCCCAAACCTGGAAGGAGCGGCTGAGTGTTCTGGATGCCGATGAGAAATTCTTGATCCACTCCGGAGAAAAGCCCCTAATGGTGAGCTTCGACGGCGAAGGCTCGCTTGTTGCCGAGCTGAAATTTGATAAGGACGCCGGAGAGTTGGCTTACCAGGCCATCCACGATGCCGTCCCGGGTAGGATGTGGGCGATTCGCCAGTTGGCCTTGCGTTATCCGACGCACGGCAAAACCCTGGCCACTTTCAGGGATATTCTGGAAAGTAGTGTATTTTGGGGTATGAAGGCAGAGGCGGCAAAATACCTGGGGAAAATCCGAACGAATTCTGCCGAAGATCTGGTTTCCCTGGCATTGAAGGAAGAAGATTATCGCATTAGAAAGGCAGGCGTATTGGCCCTGGCAGATTTCGGATCGAAAAAGTCGATCGCAAAACTCAAGGCTCTAATCACCAATGATTCTCATTCGGACGTCGCGGCGGCAGCAATTGTGGCCCTGGGCCGCTGTGACCCGGACCTGGGCGCCAATTTTATAGAAAAACAGCTTTCGCGGGAATCCTGGTATGATGAGATCAAGATTGCATCGCTCCAGGCGCTTGCCATGTCAGGCGATCCCGACCATGTCCCGACCTTCAAGAAATACGCCTCGGATTCCTATAACCAGGCTGTCAGCCTTGCCGCCCTCAATGGCTGGCAATCATGCAATCCCGGTGACAAGGAGCTGTACCGTTTGCTGATCAGGCTGACCGAATCGCCCGTCTATGACATTCAGCAAAGAGCCATTGCCATGCTCGGCGAATTGTGCGTCAGCGAAGCTGTGCCCGTGCTGGAGTCAATTATGGATCAGAATGCCGATGCGAACCTGGTGGTTGCAGCAATGAAAGCGTTGGATGAAATAAGACGTATTGAAGAAGCAAGTAAGTAGTTTTTGGAGTTATTTATTGAAACAGACAAGAATTTCTGTTCCACCAAGAACTAAAAAGAGAAATAACAAGATTGGTAGCACGGACATTCCTGTCTGTGCCAATGGTCTGAACCACTGATAACGCTGATTAAGCGATTTCACAGGTACTGAATCAGCGTAATCTGATGAATCTGTGAAAATCTGCGGTTCAGACATTTGTAGACAACTCAAACCAATGCCTTGGAGGAGATTATGAAACAACCAACCTACTCGATTTTGGGATTTTTTCTGGTCGGCTTATTTCCTGCGCTTGTGTTCCTTGCCTGCGAAGAACCGCAACAAGCAGTATATGAAGTCCCCAAACCCCAATTCACGCTATCAAGCGAGCAGACCCACAATCGTTTCAGCAGTGCCATCTTACCGGCAATTACGGTGCCGTCTGGCGGTATTGTCGAAGTTTATACAAAGGAGGCTAGTGACGGTCAGCTTACGCCAAATTCCACGGCCGAAGACGTTGGCACACTCGATTTCAGCCCGATTCATCCTCTCACCGGCCCGGTTTATGTCGAGGGCGCCGAGCCGGGCGACATCCTCGCGGTGACGCTTCACGAAATCGAGATCGATAACTGGGGGTGGGCCGCCGTGGTACCCGGATTCGGCTTTTTGGCGGACGAGTTCACCGAGCCCTACCTGAAAACCTTCACGATCGCAAAAGGAGCGACCTCTGCCCGGTTCTCCGACAAGATCAATATTCCGTTGAAACCATTTCCCGGCGTGATGGGCGTCGCCCCTGCGACAGAGGAGATGCTTTCAACAATTCCGCCCCGCGAAAACGGCGGCAACATGGACAACCGCTATCTAACAGTCGGGACGACGGTCTACTTTCCCGTGTTTGTTGAGGGAGCGCTTTTCTCCATAGGAGATACCCACTCAGCCCAGGTTATGGGCGAAGTCTGTGGCACGGCCATTGAATCGCCCATGCGGATCATCTACGAAGTGAATGTGATCAAAGGCGGCCGCAAGATGTCCGAGCCCCAGTACGAAACGGACGACTACTACGCCGTCAGCGCCTTCGCGACTACCATTGACGAAGCGGCCAAGAAGGCCACACGCTTTATGATCGATTACCTCATTGAAGAACATGGGCTGGACCGCGCCGATGCCTATGTGCTTTGCTCGTTGGCCGGCGAGCTTAAAATTGCGGAGGTCGTGGACGTGCCGCATGTATTGGTCAGCATGCATATGCCCAAAAGTGTTTTGGGTATCTGAAGACAAAATTTGCATTCTTACTTTCAAAACCACACTTTTATGGGACTATTAGATTAATCCATGCTAAATTGACTCCGACTGGTGAATAGAGAGTAAGGTTAATCAAATTGGTAGTGTCAAGAGTCTCATGAAAAAATAGGATAGGAAATGAAACCACAGATCCGCCTGCGGCGGACAGGAAACACGGAGCAATTCTCTGGGCACTCAAAAAGATTTTCCTTTAAGGTTGTTTAACTCATTGATTCTAAAAAATATCTCTGTGAACTCTGTGGTTTATATCTTGACAATACCATCAAATTACTATAGGAGGAAAGAATGAGAAAATCGATATATTCGTTGATTGCTGTGGCACTTGCAGTCACGTTGATGATTCCTTCACATTCCTACGGGCAGGTGTCCATCGGCAAGGGCCTGAAGGTCGGTCTTAACAGCGCCAACCTAAGCGGCGACGACGTGTCTGATTCTAAAGCTCGAAGCGGTTTCTTGGCCGGTGTCTTTTTGAA
>JAUXJX010000527.1 GCA_030624545.1 Bacteroidota bacterium
GGGTTTCAGCAAATGGAGGTATCCCTCCATATCGAAGAACATTCGCAGGTCCGGCGTTATAGGCGGCCAAACCCAATTCTAACTCATTATCGAATTGTGTAACTAAATGCTTTAGATGTTTTGCTCCGGCCATCACGTTTTGCTCCGGATCGAAAGAATCCGTGACGCCCAGTGTGTCTGCCGTTGAATCCGTCAATTGCATGAGCCCTTTTGCACCTTTTTCTGAGACGGCATAACGGTTCCCGCCGGACTCTTGCTGAATGACAGCCATAATCAAACGAGAGTCCAAATCAAATCTGCCAGCTGCTTTCTCGACAATGGGGATGAGACTTTTGGTTTTTTGCGGCAGAATGGGTTGCTTGTCTTTTAATGAATTCATACCGTTCAGCAGCTCTTCAATAGGCGCTCCGGCGTTCAGTTTGCCCGCAAGCTGTCTGAATATTAAATCTGCAAGGCTGCTCTGCTGACTGGCAGCGAGACGGAGCGATATTTCATCATCGAAGAGTGACTCATAGAACTCATTGGCCAATCCCCTATCCAACAATCCGCCCTCTGGAATGGTATCGCGCATCGTTTTCAACATATATTTCAGGAAAATTGCCTCGAACTGCTGCGATGCCTTTTTGAGCTGTGACAGACGCTGCCGGAACTCGTTTGCTTGACCCACTTCCGCCGGCTTGGCGATATTTAAATCAGTATGTACAGGAGTCGTTGTCATTCATCCTTCTTTACATGATGACCAGTTCAGCGTGCATTGCCCCGGCAACTTTTAGAGCCTGAAAAATAGCGATCAAATCGCGCGGGGTAACACCGAGGGCATTTAACGCCGTCGCAATGTCCTGGATATTGACGCTTTCTTGTATCGTGAATAATTGTGAGGTTTCGGTGGTTACCTGCGTACTGGTCTGGGGAACAACCACGGTTTGACCTTCGGAGAATGGCGTCGGTTGAGAAATAATCGGTAAAGCGCTTATTTCGACAACTAGATTCCCATGTGCAATTGCGACCTCCGAAATCGTCACATTGGTTCCCACCACGATGGTTCCTGTCCTTTCGTTAACCACGACGCGGGCAACCTGGTCCGGAACCACGTCCAGCGTTTCGATACGGGAAATGAACTCGATTCTTCCTGCCGGGTTTTGAAATTCAGGCGGGATGGCGACCGCTAGTTGGCCCGCATCTTTTGGCGTGGCAATTTTTCCGCCGAATTGCTGATCGATTAGAGTTGCAATCCGATGAACTGTAGTGAAATCGGGCTGGTAGAGGTTGATTCGCAAAGTATCGTTGGGCAGATCAACACCTATTCCTTTAGCCACTGCCCCGCCTGTGGGAATCCGTCCCACGAGGGCATAGTTCTTTCTTACCTGCTCTCCGCCAATCGTCCTGATATTAAATCCGCCTATGGAAATCGCCCCTTGTGCTTTGACATATACCTCACCTTCGCCGTCGATCAATGGGGTGAGCAGGAGAGTACCTCCCTCCAGGCTCGATGCATCCCCCATGGAGGAAACCTGCACATCAATTCGGGCTCCTCCCTGGACAAAAGGATGGAGGTTAGCCGTGACCATCACAGCCGCCACATTTCTTACTCGCATCCTCTTGGCGGGAAGAGTGACGCCAAAATGCTTCAGCATGTTGCGCAGGGACTGATTGGCCATGAGTGATTGACGGCTGTCCCCCGTTCCATTTAATCCCACGATTAATCCATAGCCAATCAAATGGGTTGTCCGGATTCCATCAATCTGCGCCAAATCCTTCAAGCGAACTGCCTGGGCGGGGTGACTAAACACCGCAACAAGGATGGAGATCGACAATAAAGACTTTGTGATAAGCGCGAAGACGGTGCTTCGCACATGGATCCTTGCCGAAGAGTTGTATGATTGTGTTCGCTTTTTCACTGAATCAATCCAAGACGAATTACACTGTGCTCAAAAAATGAAATCCATAATCTTCGAAATGATGCCCCTTTTGGTGGCGGAGCTCGCCGTGCCTTTTCCCCTGTAGCGGATTTCCGCTCCTGCGATGTGGTGGGAAAGGACGACGTTCTCACTGGAAATGTCCTCGGGCCGAACCCAGCCGGTTAGAATTGTCGTTTGTTTGTCGCCGTTGATTTCGACTTCCCTTGTTCCCTCAATCTTCAGGGCGCCATTGGGCATTACTTCTGTTATAATGGCACTCAACTTGCCCCGCAGCTGACCGTTTTGGCTAATGGATCCTTTCCCTTTGTACTCGTTGCCGTGCTTGCTGGTCAAACCGAGGGTGGGGAGGAAATCCAAGGATCCGGTTGCGGTCGTTGAAACCCCAAGATTGTTTTCACTCTTGGTGCTGCTGGACATGTTGTTGCTGCCGCTGGTAAATTCCATGATATGGATGGTAAGGATGTCCCCGACACTGTGGGCCTTATAATCCGAAAAAAGGGAATTGAAGCGGCTTTCGGACTGTGCATACAGCAAGCCCGATTGCACAACTAACGAAACTAGAATTATCAAAAACAATGATCTCTTCATGGCTCAGCTCAATCTGAATTAAAGTTCGACGACTACAGTTTTCTCATTTTCGATCAGGCCGGTTAGCTTCTTCCCGGTCGCGAGGTTTTCAACAGTTATCTTTTCTCCGCGCCGTCCGTTCTCCAGGGCTTTGGCTGTTGCGGTCACATTCAGATTCTTTAGTTTTACTATCAGGCGGAC
>JAUXJX010000049.1 GCA_030624545.1 Bacteroidota bacterium
ACGTTCAGCCCGGTCTGACCTCCCATAGTCGGAAGCAAAGCATCCGGCTTTTCCTTTACAATTATCTTCTTTAGCGAGTCCGGTGTTATGGGTTCAATATAGGTGCGATAAGCCAGGTCAGGGTCGGTCATGATAGTGGCCGGGTTGCTGTTAACCAATATGACCCGGTATCCTTCTTCGCTAAGGGCTTTGCATGCCTGTGTCCCGGAATAATCGAATTCGCAAGCTTGTCCAATGATGATAGGACCTGATCCGATGATCAAAATCTTATCGATATCGGTCCGTTTAGGCATAGACTGGACGCTTCTCTTTTTCTACCCGAACCATTTGATAGAATTGATCGAAGAGATATCGAGAATCGTGCGGTCCGGGACCGGATTCAGGATGATACTGAACGGCGAATATTGGCAGTTTTAGGTGTCGAAAGCCTTCTAGGGTATTGTCATTGAGGTTTAAATGAGTAACCTCAATCTTGTCTTCGTCGAGAAATTTTGGATCTACGGCGAATCCATGATTCTGTGAAGTAATTTCTACTTTCCCTGTTTTGAGATTCTTCACCGGATGATTAACGCCGTGGTGGCCAAACTTCAATTTGAATGTCTTTGCCCCGAGCGCCAGACCGAGAAGTTGATGACCAAGGCAAATTCCCATAATCGGAAAACGTGGTATCAATTCTCGGATTGTGTCTATAGCATATACAACGGGTTCGGGATCACCGGGGCCATTTGAGAGAAAAATCGCATCCGGATCAGCCGCAATCAGGTCGGCAACTCGGGTGTGTGCCGGGAATATGGTGATGTCAAATCCGTGACTATATAAATTGCGAAGGATGTTCCATTTTACACCAAAATCGAGCACGGCTAGGCGGTAGCGGGGCGCCTCTCGCATTGGCAGAAATACCTGCATCTCATAGTTGTTTAGTTCAGGCTGCCACTCATATGGCTGTTTTGTGGTCACAACCTGCACCAGGTTCCTGCCAATCATATCCGGCGCCAGCATTAGCTTCCGTGACAGAGACTCCGGGTCAAAGTCATAGGTTGAAATAATCCCCTTCATGACACCCTCATCTCTGAGCATTCGGGTAATAGCACGTGTGTCGACATCTTCAATGGCGATGATCTGATAGCGCCTCAAAAAGTCGCTCAAGCCAATTTGTCCCCGCCAATTGGAAAACATCTTTGAGGCTTCGAATACGACAAAACCCTCCAAAAATGGATTGCGGGACTCGTAGTCCTGCAGATTTATTCCGCAGTTACCAATATGCGGATAAGTCATCACCACGATTTGGCCACTATAGGAGGGATCCGTTAAAATCTCCTGGTAGCCTGCCATGCCCGTATTAAATACGACCTCACCCACAACCTCGCCGGGACTGCCGCAAGACTGTCCTTCAAACATACGGCCATTTTCAAAAGCAAAGACGGCTTTCATTTTCTCAGTCTGCCTGAAATTATTTTGGGGCAACCAGGGCCTTAAGGTCCAACTAGTGTTTTGCCGCTATGGAGCGATGTGTGTCTTAATCTAATGAATAAAGATGAAGAAATAAACTGTATTCGTTTAGCTCATATGATTTAATCAAATTCAGCATCAGCGATTGTAGCTCGCATGCGATTCATTAAATCAGCTCTTGAATAAGTTTGACTCAAATCTAGTTCATGGATTTGATATCGTCCTGTCCGATTTGAGTAAAAAACCACTTTTGTCCCGTCAGGTGAGTAACTCGGCGATAGATTTCTTCCGTCATTTGCCGTAAGCTTTGTCAACTGCTCAGTACCAAGATCCAGCTCATAAAGGTCATAATTTTTGGAAACTTTGCTAAAAAACACGATCTTCTTACCCGCAGGCGAGTATTTCGGGGCGCCAAAATCTATGTTACGCGTAGAGAGCCGAGAAACATTCTTGCCATTCAGATGAGCATCGAACAGCGCAAAATGGTCTTCGCTTCTTGCTGTGAACAAAAATCGATCACCTGGTGACTCGATGCCCGGGCTGCCATAATCGATGTCCCGCACCAATATGGGAAGGACCTGCTCGGCGTGGAAGTCATATTTCATGATCTTGGTATGGGAGTTCCCATTAATGTTGCGATCTGAAACGAATAGAAGCGAGCCGCCGCCCGGTATTGGGGCCGGGTACCAATCATCTGCAGGGTGAACAACAAGAGGCTTTTCTGAGTTCAGATTCGAGTCAATTAGATAGATATCCCTTCGTCTTCCATCGGACGATTGCTGCCTGGTAAACAGTATGCCGGATTCATCCACAAATACCGGCGACTCGTCGTGCAAGGGACTGCTGGTCATTTGGGCCATTTCTCCGCTGGTGAGGTCCATTGCAAAGATATCCCAATTTTGATTGCGATTTGATTGAAAAACAATGCGTGACCCCGCCGGATCGTAAGCCGGATTAGCACTATCGAACTGCCCTGTTGTTATCTGCCGAACCGGATGCTTCATGCCAATAATTTCGGCAATCCTGTCACTCCACGCGGGTGAACCGTCAGTATCCAACAATATTAGAAACGCCTTGTAGGCAGCCGTATTCAGTCCTTTCTCGAACAAAACTTCCCCTTTTAGAAAAAGCGCCTCTACATAATCCGGCCTGAAAAGTAGGGCTGAGTCTAATACCGCGAGGGCTTTGAGTGTATCTTCCTGCAGAAGATAATGCCGGCCTAGCTCAAGATAGGTTTCAGGGTTATGTGGATCAATTGACAAGGATTCTCTCAGTTGACTGATCTGATAGTTCCCCTTTTCTGGATCCACAGCATTCTTCTGTCTACTTGAAGAGCATCCAATCAGCGCAGCTATTATCAGAACAGAAATGATCTTGTGCATGAATCCTCCTTGCACGAGGTCGCTAAATGCAATTCTCCGAATGTCTATGCTCATAAGTCGTTATTATTTAGGAACGCAGATTCACTTTTACCTTATGACATTATCGGTTAATATGGCGATAAAAATAATACACGTGCGGATCAACAGATGGCAGACATTGCCCGAACTTCGGATAGACTGTCCTAAAATGAGCCAGTTGAATACTCGCTATTGGAACGAGACCGATACTTGTTCTCATGAGCAGCGGTTAGTAATTGCTTTGTTTTCAATAGATTACGAAGACATCTTGGCGGTCTACAAATGACGGGGCATAATTATTGCAAAGTGTATCATTAGAATTCAAGAGGACCAATTTCAACTCACGGCAAAATCAATTCTGAACGGAAAACATAATTGAGGTAGGTTATGGCGTCACTAATTCTCAAATTACGGCTGTTAAGGATCAGAGCCAGCCTCAAAAAGGTTCGCAAACGACTGATTTCCAGGGCAGCCAGAGAACAAATGAAGAAAGCCCCTCTGGACATGTCGTTCCAATGAATGAAATTTGGCGTTGCAGTCTTCCTTAAACTGAGTAATCAGCAATCCTTCAAGTTGAACCGCCTGGTTTTTCCGGCTACTCTTGCCCCGGTTAATCCAACTGTCTAAGCTGGCTTAAATCCACAATTTGGTATTCTATTCGATACCTTCTAGCAATGACCTCACCCCTGTCTTTCGCTTCCTGTTGCGAATCGTATCTTCCCACGCATACCACAAAGAACCTTCGTGCCGCCACATATTTGATGTAAATTTCTGCTCGATAACCTTTGTTTTCCAGAAATTGTTTTTGAATTAGGGCATTCGCTTCAGTGGAGAATGCGCCCGCCTGAATTGAGTAAATAGGGATCGCCTCTGAGACTCGGTCGGCAGGATCCGCCAGTTGTGGTTCCTCCGTTTTGGCCCTTTCCGTTAGATCAATCGCAGCTAACTCGATCAACCTTGACCGGGGATATTCACGCCTAAAAGTCCTGAGTGTGGCATTGCTTGAGTCTGTTTTTCCTATCGCTTGCCAGCATCTCGCCACATAATATAGCCCCCGCTCGGCATACGCGGTTCTTTGGTATTCTTCAGCCAGAAATAAGAAAGTTTCTCTTGCAGTGTTATACAAGCCAAAGGCAAACTGATGCAAAGCTATGCGTTCGAGTTGGGCCGGCACAATTTTGGAACGTGGCTCCTGTCTGGCAAGCTCTTTAATCCTCGCAACGGCTTGGTCGCCATCCCGTTCAAAGATTGCTTGTATAAACAGAACACTGAGATCAGAGGAATCACCAAGTTCACCATCCGCCAGCAATAATTCCAGCCTGGCGATCTCATTTCTCTCGTATAACCTGAATGTCCGCGATTGCGAAAAGACGACTTTAGGGGAAAAAAAGAGCGAAACGAAAATAGCGATTAGAAGGACTCTTTGGAGGAACAATCCGGGGCGGCTATGATAGACTACATTCATCCTGGTCATATTAGATTACAAATCGAATGAGTTCCAAGCACCACATTGAGGGCAATGCCAAAGCGGGCTCGAACTCTCGTATTGGCAATTTGAACAAAGAAACTTCTTTTCGACTGTGGTAGATTTGTCCGTTAATTCAAGAGCCATGCCCAGGGCTTTTTCAGGCTTGCCGTTTTGTGAATACAGTCTTATTAATTTGAGACGGGCAAGCTGCGAATCGGGATTACTCTCAAGGATAGCTTCGCAGAGCCGGATAGCTCCGCTCAGATCTCCTTTGCGCGCGCGAATATCCGAGAGCGTCAATGATACGTCAACGTTGTCCGGACTCTTCTCACTAAGTTCATCCAAAATTCTCTCGATTTCACTATAGGTCCCTGTCGCGTAAAGGACCTCCTGCAGTCGGTCGATGACAAGATGGGATTTGCCCGGAATACGACTTAGAAATTCCACCCAAACCTTGCTCGCATCTGAGTATCTCTCCTCTCGCACATAGGAGTCGCCCAAATAGATATATGCAGGTGGACAATCGGCATCTATTTTCATAGCCTCTCGAAGTACGATTCTGCCATCCTTCTCTCTTGAATTCTTGAAATGCAACTGCGCCACTTCAACCTTGTACAAAGCGAGCTGTTTGTGGACGACCTTGTTACCCTCCAATTTGGACAAGGTCTTGAGGGTCTTAAAGGCATTTTCCCAATCCTGCTGGGCCTCGTGCACATAGAGCTGCTGTCTCTTTGCCCAAAAATCTTTGGGATCGTTGGCAAACAGTTCCTTGAGAGTATCGAGGGCTTTGTCATACGCCTTTGAGGAAACGTAGTCCGTTACCAGGCTGCGCCTGATCTGATTCCTGCTATGCTGGCTCAGATTTCGCCTGACCAGCAGTTCTCGATGCACTTTGATCGCTTTCTCGACCTTACCTTGCTGTCGAAAAATGTCACCTAGCCGGATGTAAGCATCAATATTCTCGGTGTTCTGGCGAACAGAATTGTAAAACAAACGGATTGCTTCGTCCTTGTTCCCTTCGATCAATGCATTTAAAGCCTTAATGTAGTCGGAGGAATCGGACGAACTAATTCTGCTTTTCTTGCGGGAGACTAATAAGTAAACAGTAATCAGAATGAGTGCAATCGCCAAAAGCGCGATGCCATAAAGATAGTTCGGGGGTATCTGTTCAATCATCTGTAATGTAGGTTATTATTCGGAAGAAGTCTCAGTCGTCTCAGGTTCGACGGCCTCCTCTACTGAGAGATTTCGCAAATTGTTCAACTCAGCTTTCAACTGATCGTTCTGATTTCTCAACTGCCGACATTCAACTTTCAACTGCAGAATCTTAAAAACCGAAACGAATAACCAGACAAGTATGCCAGATGAGAAGGCAATGTATACCACGAAATAGAGAGGAATCTCAGGAGAGGTCCAGTCCACGATCTTGAGCTGCACCATCTGATGTTGATTCTGAAAGGCAAACCCGAGAATCAGAATGATCAGAAGGGCGCCTAGAATCCATTTAACTATCCACATTCCAAGTTCTCCTTTGCAGTGGGATACCCAATAAAATATAGGATGGGATTATTCGAATTTGAATCAAAAAATGAGGATGAAGGCACATGAATATCCGGCGTCTTAATGGCCTTCTGAAGAATATTGAAATCGACTATTTAACATTAAGTGGAATCAATTTTTGTGGCTATAAGATAACAATTTTCGTTCAAAAATCAATTATTTTTGAAAGAGGACTCCGCAGCTTTCCTCAAATAAGTACGGTTCGGAAGTTTATTTCATACGAGATTCCGGTTCGTTGAGAACCGTTATGAATCAATGCAACATTGATTTCGAATGCAGCAAGGGGAGAAGATTCAATCTTGTGATGCAGGCCAAAAAATCTAGCTGCTCAATTCAAATTGTTGGAGATCTCTTCGAGGAGAATTCGATATGGGTCTTGGGAATCAGCTATTCCTTTGTCTCGTCATCTTTTTCGATATCGGCTCCATCCTCACCGGCAGTCCCTTCAGATTCCGTAGCATCTGACTCGGCTGCGGTTTGTGCCTCGGATGCTTCTAACTTCTCGGCTTCCGGTTGTTCAGACTTGGCCTTACGCCGGGAAGATTTCGGCTTCTCTGATTTTGCTTCTTCTTCGATACTGACATCATCTTTTTCGGCAGCGCCTTCAACTTCCATGGCGTCTGCCTCTGTTACGGCTTTTGCCTCGGATTCTTCTGTCTTTTCGGCCGCCGGTTGTTCAGATTTGGCCTTACCCCGCGAAGATTTCGGCTTCTCTGATTTTGCTTCTTCTACGGTACTGACATCATCTTCTTCGGTAGCGCCTTCAACTTCGGTGGCCTCTACCTCTGTCATGGCTTTTGCCTCGGATTCTTCTGTCTTTTCGGCCGCCGGTTGTTCAGATTTGGCCTTACCCCGGGAAGATTTCGGCTTCTCTGATTTTGCTTCTTCTTCGGTACTGACATCATCTTTTTCGGCAGCGCCTTCAACTTCCGTGGCCTCTACCTCTGTTACGGCTTTTGCCACGGATTCTTCTATCTTTTCGGCCGCCGGTTGTTCAGATTTGGCCTTACCCCGGGAAGATTTCGGCTTCTCTGATTTTGCTTCTTCTTCGGATGGCTCCTCAACAGCAGTTCCCTCT
This sequence comes from Bacteroidota bacterium, assembly GCA_030624545.1. Taxonomy (GTDB): domain Bacteria; phylum Zhuqueibacterota; class JdFR-76; order JdFR-76; family DREG01; genus JAUXJX01. The sequence goes on from JAUXJX010000049.1 coordinate 6,956, forward strand.
CTGGCGGTGAGCAGCTCTTGCAATTCTTCAGTGCTCTTTTCGGAAAGGACGATTCTTTTGTTGCTCTTGTCAAATTCTATGACAGTAAGCTCTAATTCATCATCAAGCTTATATGCCTCGGAGGTACGCCTTCTGCCGGTGGAATCGATGCGGGCAAGATGAGAAAGAGGCACAAATCCTTCGACCTGGTCGGGAATCTCTACGACCAATCCCTTGTCGATGCATCGCGTCACAACGCCCTTTGACTGCACGCCGACTTTATATTGATCCTCGAGATTATCCCAGGGATTCTCATACAATTGCTTATATCCGAGTGAGATTCTTCGATGCTCTCGATCCATCGTGAGAACTTCTACTTCTACCTCATCATTCTTTTTGATGACCTCGCTTGGATGTCTGATCTTTCGAGTCCAGGAAAGATCCGAAATATGGATCAAACCGTCAACACCCTCTTCCAACTCAACAAAAGCCCCAAAATTTGTAAGGTTTCGTACGACACCTTTGTGACGAGTACCAGCAGGATATTTCTCCTCGATACTTGCCCATGGATCCGGTTGGAGGTGCTTTATGCCCAAAGAGATCTTTTGACCTTCCTTATCAACGTTCAATACGACCGTCTCAATCGTATCCCCCAAAGTGACAACCTGGGAAGGATGTTTGATGTGCTGGGTCCAAGACATTTCCGAGATGTGAACCAGACCTTCTATGCCCTTCTCCAGCTCAATGAACGCACCGTAATCTGCGATATTAACGACTTTCCCCATCACCTTACTCTGCAGAGGGTATTTCTTATCAACATCTTCCCAAGGATGGGCTTGAAGCTGCTTATACCCGAGAGAAATCCTGGTTTTTTTCTCATCGTAGTCGAGAACCACCACTGTGATTTTCTCATCCAGGGAAACAACTTCGGATGGATGGCCAATTCTTCCCCAGGAGAGATCGTTAATGTGGAGCAATCCGTCAACCCCACCTAAATCTATGAAGGCTCCGAAATCAGTAATATTTTTGATTGACCCCTCTAACTCTTGACCCTTCTCTAGATTCTGCAGAATCTTTTCTCGCTGCCCTTTCATGGTCTCTTCGATAAGAACTCGCCTCGACACGACGATGTTCTTGCGAAGCTGATTTACATTGACGATCTTGAATTCGAATTCTTCACCAACCAGCGCGTCAAAATCCCGCACGGGTTTTACGTCAATTTGGGAGCCAGGCAGAAAAGCCTCAACACCGATAAGGTCTACAACCATACCTCCCTTTATTCGACGGCAGATTCTGCCTTTTGTTGTCTCGTCCTTCTCATATAGCTCTACAACCCTGTCCCAGGTTCTCGAAAACTCGGCTTTCCTTCGAGACAATACAAGTTGGCCCTCTTTGTTCTCAATATTATCAATATAGACTTCAATCTCATCTCCAATTTTCAATTCATCCTGGATATTGAATTCGTCCAGAGGAACAACACCCTCGGATTTAAAGCCAATATCTACGGATGCCTCTTTGGCATCAATGGAGATTATCTTGCCGGAAACGATTTCACCTTGTGAGAATTTGCTGATCGTGCTCTCATAGATTTGCTGGAATTTCTGAATTTCGTCCTGCGAATATTCCTCTTCCTCCTTCAAATCTTCGAGTTTAACGACTGTGGCCTCAGTCTCCCCCTCGAACGCGATGTCAGCGGTTGAATTCGGCTCTTCATTCGAATCCCCAGACGCTTCGTCAACTGAAACGGTCGTGGCGGTGTTATCAGGCTGATTTACCTCTGCTTCGGAATCCGCCATTTCTTCCGGCTCCTGGGGATCTTGATTTTCTTCAGTCTCTTGCACAGCCTGCTCGTTTTCGTCCTTTGCCATGTACTTGGGTTTCCTTAGATTTTCAGTAGTGGCTATTATAGTGAATTGCGCAGTTCCTTAATTGCTTGCATAACGTCTTCTGATATCAAAGAATATGTTTCCCTCTTTGAAAGATTAAGCTTTGCATAGTTCTTAATTGAAATCTTCTTGCCAAATTGAACGACAACTCTCGGAGATCTTAACAATGCCCACGGTAAGCTCAAACTGCCGTGAACATAAACGGGCAGGACGTCAACTTGATTTTGGAATGAGATTAGACCAACACCTTTCTTGGCGGGAAGTAGTTCGCTATCCCTGCTGCGTGTGC
>JAUXJX010000306.1 GCA_030624545.1 Bacteroidota bacterium
GACGAATTTTGTTGAATAGGATACTATCTCAATATCCACTGACCATAAAGTATTGTTTTTGATACTTTGCGCCCTTTGCGTCTTCGCGGTTTATGAATTGTTCAAATTAAGTTTGGTTTCTATTTCCAACAACGCTGGATTTCCGAGCAAGAAGCTCCCCCGAAAAAAGGATTCCAAAAAGGATCTACCAGACTTTTCCAATATCAATGGAGGTAAACAGCTTCAAGCCTTCATGACTTGCGGCTAACCCAAAAGATATGGGATGATTGACATTATTTATACGAAAGCACAGGCCGAAACTATGATGAATGGTTCCACCCAAAAGGCGACCTGGATTTGAGGCAGTTCGGGCCATGTCGGTTAATAGAAATGCATCCAGGCTGTTGGAAACCGAAAACGAGTATTCCAAATTTAAGACCTCCAAATTTGGTCTAGGCGACTTTCCGGACCGAAGATCTTTCCGGTTCTTGATGCATATGCTCGGTTAACGTAAAAGAATCTACCTGAATCGCGTCGGTGCGTGCTTCTTCAGCGACGACCAGCAATACAGCCTCCTGTTGGGTTATGATTCCTGCGTCAATCGCTTTCATGGCTAATCGATCTATTCTGTCCATTGCCAGCTCGCCGAATCGCACGGCTTTCATGACTTTCTTGGCAATCGGATCGGCTTCATATACAAGTCTAAAAGCGTTTTCTAAACGCCCCAAAGCCTCGTTCGTATCAGGTGGAATATAGGTACCTGCGGTTAATGCATCTCGCTCTGCCCCGGGCTTTTGCAAGCCGAGGGCAACCTCACGGCCGAGTTTGTCCGACGGCATACTGCCGATGGAGTTTGCACGGGACCACAGCGTAATGGGGCCCTTGAATGGAAATCCCATATTATGAAACAGTCCGTCAAAAGCTTGTTGGATTTGCGCCAGCGTATACTGCAGCGACCAATGAACAAATGGCAGATGCTCTTCTCTTCGTCCTTCCGCCTCGAATCGCCGTAGGGTTGCAGTGCCCAAATACATCCAGGAAAAGATGTCAGCAAACCTGCCGGTTATCTTTTCCATCCGTTTCAACCTGCCGCCGTACATTCCCATCGCAATATCGGCCAGAAGTGCAAAGGATGCTGAAGACCAGGATATCTTGCGATAATATTTTGCGGTAGGTCCCTTCACGGGAGACTTTAACAAGAAACCGCGCGTGACACTAAGCAATACAGAGCGAGAAAGATTGCGAATCACATGTCCGATATGCGGCCAAAATGCCCGGTCAAATCCGGCGACATCTCCCTTCATTAGGGCATTAATCTCTTTGAAAGCATAGGGATGGCAGCGTATCGCTCCCTGGCCAAAGATCATCAAAGTGCGGGTCAAGATATTGGCACCCTCTACCGTTATGCTGATGGGCACACCCATGTAGGCGTGGGCGATTAAGTTGCGCGGTCCCCTTGAAATTCCGGCGCCTCCCATGATATCCATCGCATCATTTACTGCTTTTCGGAGGAGTTCCGTGAAATGGTATTTTGCAATTGCCGTAACAACGGCAGGTTTCTGGCCGCTATCGAGCGCGCCGCAGGTATACCGCCTCGCGGCCTCCATCAAGTAAGCGTAACCGCCAAGCCGGGCCAACGGCTCCTCTATTCCTTCGAACTTACCGATTGACAGGCCAAACTGCTTGCGCACAGCGGCATAAGCGCTCACCACTCGCGTCGCCATTCTCACACCGCCCGTGGCCGATGCAGGCAAAGAAATGCCACGACCAACCGCCAAAGACTCCATAAGCATGCGCCAACCATTCCCGGCCTGTTCCGGACCTCCAATGATAGTGTCAAGCGGCACTACCACATCATGGCCTTCCGTGGGTGAATTGTAAAATGGAATTCCAAGCGGATCATGGCGGCGACCCAGGACGACACCGGCAGTATCAGTCGGAATGAGCGCACAGGTAATACCAGGGTTTTCACCCTTGCCAAGCAGATTTTCCGGATCTCGAAGTTTGAATGCCAATCCCAAAACAGTGGAGATTGCGGCCAAAGTAATGTAGCGTTTTTTCCAGTTCAAACGGATATACAATTGGCCATCGTCGCCACGGAAGACGATACCATCCGAGGTGATGGCGCCGGCGTCGGAGCCTGCGCCGGGTTCTGTGAGAGCAAAACTCGGAATATCCTCTCCGCGGGCCAGACGAGGAAGATAGTATCCCTTTTGCTCCTCTGTGCCGTAATGCAACAAGAGCTCTGCCGGACCCAAAGAATTAGGAACCATTACCGTAGTTGACAATGGGCTGGATCGTGAGGCCAATTTCGCTATGATCGCACTGTGAGCAGAAGGAGAAAATCCAAGGCCGCCATACTTCTTGGGGATGATGATACCGAAGAATTGCTTTTTTTTGATATAATCCCACGTTTCCTGAGGCAGATCTTTTTTGCGGAAAACTTCCCAGTCATTCGTTATGCGGCATAATTCTTCCACCGGCCCATCCATGAACGCTTTTTCCTCCGCAGTCAGATCGGGATAAGATTCGTTTAAAATGCGCTTGAAGTTTGGTTTGCCTGAAAAGAGCTCCCCATCAATCCAGGTATTTCCTGCTTCAATGGCTGTCCGCTCCGTTTCAGAAATGGTGGGTAAGAACTTCATCGCCTCTAATATTTTCACGATACCGCCGGTTACAATTAGCCGGCGCAAAGGTTGAATAGTGAGCAGCGACAGCACTATTCCAAAGATAACCCACAACGACAACGGGGCACCGAATCCAAATAGCGCTGCAGCACCTGCAAGAGACCATAACCAACGAGTAGCACCGGTATAGCCGAGCAATACACAGACCACAATGATGCTCAATATCGAAAGCCAGGGGGTTACAGTGGTCATGAAGCCATAGCCAATGTTAGCGAATTGCATCGAGCTACCCTTTCAGTATTTTTCTTGATTTCATCGAACCATGCAGGCACTTATGAATTCAAGTCAATTCTAGACAATTACCGCTTCCATCATCCGAACCCTGCGATAGAACGCAAGCCTTTCGGACTCACCCTCCACATCAACAACGTCCCCGGCTGTAAGCTTCTGAGAAGCAATGAATCGTGACAACGGATCGACCAGTTCCCGCTCCATGGCCCTCCTAAGGGGACGTGCGCCAAATCGCTGGTCGGTTCCTCTGTCGATAATGAGGTTCCTGGCTTCATCACTAACCTTGATCAGGATCGGTACGCCCGCCTGTTTCAGCGCCCGGTCGTGTATGTCTGCTAGGAACTTGTTGAAGATCAGTTCGAGATGTTCTCGTTCCAACGCGGAGTAGACCAGAATCTCATCGAAGCGGTTGAGAAATTCTATGGGAAATGCCTTCCTCGCGGCTGTTAAGGCAAGCTCGTGGAGTTCCGCCGCACCCAATTGGGGGGATTCAGTATCACGGACGAAGCCAATCGGACGATGCTCAAGGAACTCACCCATCTCTCGACTGCCCACATTCGACGTCAACAGAATGATCGACCGGGTAAAATCGGTCGTCGTGTTGTTTCCAAGCGTCAGCATCCCGTCCTCAAGAATGCCCAAAAGGGAGTTCCAGACAACGGGATGTGCCTTCTCGATTTCGTCAAAGAGAATAACGGAGAGAAACTTGCCGGTCTTAGCTGGAAATATCCTTTCGGCCAGACCCTGGCTCACGCCCACATTTGCCATGAGTCCCTGACCGAGGCGTCTATGTGGCTCGTCAATTCGCTTCTGACTGAGAAGAGGCTCGATATGATAACCGACATAGCCGGGCGGCGAGCCCAGGAGTTTGGCAAGTTCATGGCCGTGTGCGTATTCCTCGGAGTTCACGCGCGTCATCGCGCGCTCCGAGCCGAACAGTGTTTGAGCCACGGCTTTTGCAGTCTCGGTCTTCCCCACGCCGGTCGGACCCAACAGGAGTGCCGTGAGCAGCGGGCGCGAGGGCTCGCGAAGACCCGAGAGCAATCTGGAAAACGAACAGATCCATGAATC
>JAUXJX010000016.1 GCA_030624545.1 Bacteroidota bacterium
ATTGAAGTGGCGTTGGTTGGACCCGTCTGCAGATGGCGGGAAGACCCGAATAACGCTCCCACAATGGAGCCCACCATGAAGGCATACAGCCCATATTGGGGATCAACGCCGGCAATGAGTGCATAGGCCATGGACTGGGGCAGAGCAACGAAGGCTACGGTTAGGCCCGCGCTGAGGTCATGACGAAGATTTTGACGGCCGTAAGTGGATTGCATTGTTTTAGGGGACAGGTTTAAGGTATAGTGTATAAGTTATGAATTATGAATAACGAATTATGAATATGAATGGTGAATGGTGAATAATCAATTGTCAATTATCAGTTATCAGTTATCAGTTATCAGTCACCAATTACGAATTTTGAATTATGAATCATGGTTCTACTTAGATTTAGTCGCACAAATCCGAGATTCCATTGAATGTATGTTTTTGTTTTCTGGTTTCTAGCCGCCTAGTGGCGATATGTTTATAGATGCCTCCCGCCTGCGGAGGCAGGCTAACGGAGCTTTCAACCAAATGCAACAGCAATTTATTCTTAGAAGAACCTGAATCATAAGTTAAGTGCAATAAGTTATGAGTTATTTGGAGTTGGAACATGAAGTATTCTCACTTCTTCTTATAAAACATCTCCTCCGCTGGCCGCAATGGTCGATTCAGCCATAGAGGTCTGCGCAATCCGTTTGGACCGGGTGCGGGACGAGCGAGCTTCAGCCATTCTTTGTAAATCTGGAATGACTTTTCAGTATCGATGAACACATCTCCGTATTGATCCTCCGGACGGGCTTTTTCAATCCGCACCTTTTGATGCCAGCAATGCATGCCGCTGACCGGATCGGGATGAACCGGAAAGGTGATATTTTGATGCACTCCTCCATCGCTCCAAAATATTCTGGAAGAATCCGGGTCAGGGCTCTCGAAAGGACGGATTCCTTCCAGTTGCGTCATCTTCCATTTTCCATCCTGTCGCTCAACAGACACCAAATTGGTTGCCCAGCGATTTCCCTTGGCATCTTGCGGCCGGCGCCATCTTCCGAGATGATGTGAGCAGGCCACGACTCCGGGTTTCATGCCCTCAGTGACCCAAACCCGGTCGACAAAATAACCGATATCAGTATTAACCCGGATCAAATCACCGGAGCGAATGCCCAGGCGCTGGGCATCAGATGTGTGCATCCATACCGGATTCCGATTGGAGATTTCCGCCAGCCATTTGGCATTTCCGGAGCGGGAGTGAATCAAGGTTGGCAATCGAAATGTCGGCACCAGAGGAAATTCACCTTTCTCCGGAGCCAGATGATCCGGGTGCACATGACTCTTGACATAGGTTGGAATCCTAAATTCCGGCCAGCCCCAATCAACCATGGTTTGAGAATAGAATTCCTGCTTGCGCGACGGCGTAGGAAAACCCGTGCAGGCCACTTCGTCCACTATAACTCCGACGGCCTTGCCATTCTTGTGAAGGGTTCCGGTTTTGGGATCGGGGCTTGCATCCCTGGTTTCGTCGTCGGAAAGCTCTTTCAGATGCTTGTCATAGGATGTCTTTTCAACCTCAAAGGCGCCATATTTGCGCATGAAGTCCAGCGGCGACAACGACTCTTCCGCTGCTTTTTCCGTCAATCCTTGAGTATGTTCGAATAGATATTGATAGTATTCGTCGATTGTGATTTTCTCTCCTGGTCGGTAGGGCGAAATAAAATGCTCCTTGATACCGAGGCTGCCATCCGGATCAATCCGCCACGACAGCTCAATCCAGAATTCGTCCTCCTCCCATACTTCCCACGGGTTGGCTTCATGAGTGAACGTAACCGGCTTGCCCATTTTTCGAGCCGCTTCCCGCAGCACCGGCTGGCGGAAGGCGATCCACATGCCGGAATGCGTTTCATAACTGATGAGGTCGTGCCGCTCGCTGGCGTGGCCCATGGGCAGAACGTAATCGGCAAAATAGGCGGTTTCGTTCCAGGTTGGAGTAAGCGCGGCATGGAGGCCGATCTTGCTCTCATCCTCAAGGACCTCGATCCATGAAAAGCCGTCCGGATAGGTCCAAACCGGATTGAAAACGCGGGTAAAATAAACATCTAACTTGCCCCTGCCCTCTTTGAGAAAATGCGGCAGCAGAAAGCTCATCTCGTAATGGGCGAGAGGATACTCTTTCGGAAAATGCAGCTCATTCCAGAATTTCTGTGCTGGCGGTTTGTCGAATACCGCAGGCTTGAATTTGTTCCAGCCGCTTGGCGAAGTTCCACCGTACGAGCCTACGCTACCGGTCAAGACATTGAGAAAATGCAGACAGCGCGCCACGGCCCATCCTCCCAAATTACCGCTGCCTGCGCTGCGCCAATTGTGGGAAGCGAAGCGAGTTCCGGCGTCCCCGATTTTTCTAGCCACTTCCACAATGGCTTCCACCAGCACACCGCTCTCGCGCGCAGCAAACTCAGGTGTGTACTCTTTGTATGCTTCTTTCAGCAGCATGATGAAATTGGAAAATGTGACGTTTGTTTGAGGATGCTCCTTGACCAAAAACTCCTGCCAGTTCACCCAGTTTCGCAGGAACGTTTCATTGAACAGATTCTCGTCTAGAATTACCTTCGCCATGGCGAGAAGCACTGCAGCCTCACTGCCGGGATAGGTCGGCATCCAGTAGTCAGCCATGCTGGCGGTGTTTGAAAGGCGTGGATCCATGACGGCCAGTTTGGAGCCGCCCATCAATCCCTCGATAATGCGCTGGGCATGGGGATTGAAATAGTGTCCGGATTCAAGGTGCGCGCTGATGAGCAGAATAAATTTGGCGTTGGCGTGATCCGGCGAAGGCCGGTCGAAGCCGTGCCAGATGGCATAACCAAAGCGGGCGCCGGCAGAACAGATATTGGTATGGCTGTTGTGCCCATCCACCCCCCAGGATTGCAGAACACGATCCATATATCCTTCGTGGCCCGGTCGGCCGACATGGTAAACCACTTCATTGTTGCGCTTTTCCTGTAATGCCTTTCGAATACGTCCGGCAATGTCGTCCAGGACCTCATCCCATGAAACCCGCTGCCATTTGCCCTCGCCGCGTGCGCCGTTGCGCTTCAGGGGATAGAGAATTCGGTCCGCATCTTTGATCTGGTTGATTGTGGCGGGCCCCTTGGCGCAGTTGCGGCCGCGGCTGCTGGGGTGATAGGGATTACCTTCGAACTTGCGGACCTGCATGTTTTCTTTGTCGATATAGCTGAGGAGTCCGCAACCCGCCTCGCAGTTGAAGCAGGCTGTGGGTACGATGACGTAATGTCTGGCATCCCGGCGCGGCCAGCTCTTGGCTTCATATTCGACCCAGTCATCCCATTTTTCGGGAGGAGGATAATCTCTTAAATTCCCCGGTTCCAGGAGGCTGGGAAGATCCGGGCCGAGATCGTCATGAAGATTAGGAATAAGGTGAAGTGTTTCGGAAATTTTTTCGATTAAGCCAGGTTTATGGCTGGCGGGCATGAAGTTCTCCGTTAATCTAATGAAACAAGTAAGTGGGTTTTCTGCTCCGACATCATTTTGTTAGACATCTAACTCAACGGTATCAATTGCGGTGCACGCACCCAAATGTGTTCATTAACATAAATCCCAATGAGTGACAGAGCGCCGGCCACCGAAAGAAGCCACTGACCTCCAAGCCAGACAAGCGCCAGGGGCAAAATATTGCCGATGAGTACAACCCCGATCCAGAAGCCCGTTCTAAATCGGCCTGAAGTTATAATCTGTACGGTTTTCTTCGCATCTTCGCCGGAATGGGTCGTGACTATTTCGGAAAATAAATCGAACAGGTTGAAAATGATTCCCACGTAGAACACTGCTCGCAGAAAGGAGACCCAGTCTTCGCCGCTCTCAAAAAATGCGGACAGAATCGCAAAGGCTGATGTACCCGCCACAACGGCATGGGCAAGCATGTGAAGAACAAGCGCCGGACTCTGCCAAAAGTCTCGGCCTTTGGCCTGGGCAAAAAGGAAGGCCGTGTAAACGGCGGTGACGACAGCCAGAATCGCAGCGGACCACAAAGCGACGGTCTCGATGGTTCTCCATTCGAGCCACTTTGCTGCGGCCCAAAGTACCAGGAAGCCGCCGTACAGTGTGATGGCGTAGCCACCGCGCACAAGCCAGGATTTCCATTGCGGCCTGAGGAGCACATAGGCGAATCGCAAAGGTTGATCCAAGTCCTTCACCAGGAAGATTGTTGTGAGTCCCAGGAAAATCAATCCAACAGCGACACCGGCCCATTGAGTTCTCTCCGAGACAGCCGTAAGACCGGAAACTAGAGCCAGAAAAAGAACCAGGAACGCGCCGGAGGAAATGGCTTTGGTCCAGATATAGGCAGTAACATCTGTGCCCCAGAGCACCCCTTTGTCAGGGCTATCGTAGACACGCCTCGCTTTTTCCTTAACAACTTCCATTGCCTTGCGCAGCATCTTGCCGGAATCACCATCGCCTGGGACGAGCACTTTGTCTGGTTCGCCTTCTTCTCCACCAACCCAATTTTCTCTACCATCATTCTTTCCGGTCAACTGGCTAAGCAATTCAGCCGGATCGGCTTCGGCAACCCGCGCTTCGGCATATTTTGCGAAATGGCCGACGCCGGAAAGTTGGGAACTCCACATATAGCTTCCGGATCGTTCTGTCGCGATAGGATTCAGCGATGCCTCATCGCCATTGATGTAGAACAATCTTGGCCGAGTGCCTTTCTCTGCTTTACGAGCTGTCACCTGCTCTCGCGCCAGGAGCTGCGAGATTTCTGATTGTGGATTGTCCATGTCACCGGAAACAATGGCATGAACGGGACAAACATTGACGCAAGCAGGTTCGAGGCTTATATCCACGCGATGGGCGCAATAATTGCATTTCGCTGCCGTTTCGGTCTCGGGATCGATATATAAAGCGTCATAGGGACATGCTTGCATACAGGATTTACAGCCGATACAGCGGCGTCCGTCGAAATCGACAATGCCGTCCTCTCGATGAAACAAGGCAGTGGTTGGACAAATATCAACGCAGGGCGCGTCCTCGCAGTGATTGCATCTCATCACTGAAAAGAGTCGCCTGGTATTCGGGACTTCTCCCTTCTCAATATACTTCACCCAGGTGCGATTCACGCCGATGGGCACGTCGTGCTCTGCCTTGCATGCGACAGTGCAGGCGTGGCAGCCGATGCATTTGCGGTTGTCTATGATGAAGCCGTAGTTCATGGAATTATTTTCTTGGAAAGATCATCCATCATTAGAGGGCTTCTTCCACAAGCTGAATGATGTCCTTCACTTCAATCTTGCCCTCATTCCCTGAGGTTTTGACAGCGTCCGAGTACATGGTAAAATCCTTAGGACAAGCAACAACGAAATAGTCGATGTCTCCGAGAGCAAGAGCTTCCTTGATGCGCATTTCGCTGGGGCGCTCTTCGATATCTGAGTCGTCCATCCAGATCCGGCCGCCACCGGCGCCACAGCAAAATGTGTTTGTGCCGCAGCGAGGCATTTCATAGAGCCCAACTCCCAGGGCCTCTAAAACACGCCTCGGCGCATCAACTTCTTTGTTGTAGCGACCGAGATAACACGGGTCGTGGTAAGTAATTCTATGATGGAGTTTCCTGGAGAATTTGATTTTTCCCTCGTCGATCAACTTTGCCAGAAGTCCGGTATAATGGTAAATGGAGTATCCGCCACCGAATTCCGGGTATTCATTTTTAATTGTATTGAATGAATGCGGGTCCGTTGTAAAAATCTCCTTGAATTTGGCTTTCTGCAAAACGGCGATATTGTCCTCCACCAGCATTTCAAACAGACCTTCTTCACCAACACGCCGGACATCATTTCCCGCGTTTTTTTCGCCATCATATAAAAGGCCAAAATCGATGCCCGCTTTGCTTAGGACGCGTGCCACGGTCCGGGAAATATCTTGCAGCCTCGGATCGAAGGACGCATAATCGCCGACAAACCACAAATATTCCGCCGCCTCTTTACGAACATCCTTGACGGCGAAATCCAGACCCTGGGTCCACGTGCCGCGCATGCGCTCCGGCTGGCCAAAGGAATTGCCGTAATCGCCAACGTTCATCAAGGAATCCTGGAGCATACTATCCATCTTGCCCTCATCCACCAGTCGACGCCGCATCTGGACAATGCTGGTTAGATGTTCGATTCCTACCGGACAGGCTTCAATGCACGCCATACAGGTCGTGCAGGCCCACAAGGTCTCTGGACTGATTACGTCGCCGGCAACTGTGACGCCCTCAGTTTTGCCTGCAGGCCATTTAGAATCGCCGTCTAATCGCTGGCCCACCCACTCATTGAGGCCAATTGTCGAATCGGCGTAGGTGCGCAGATCTAGAATAAGATCGCGCGGAGATAGCGGCGTGCCCGAAGCGCAAGCCGGACAAGCGTCATGGCAGCGGCCGCATTTTGTACAGGAATCAAAATCCAGCAACTCCTTCCAGGTAAAGTCCTCGATTATTTGGTAGCCCATGCCTTTTTTCATGGCTTCTTCCGGGATGCGTGGCAGCCGGCGAGCAGCCAACTCATCCGTAAAGGCCAAATTTACGAAATCGAGAATGATATGCATTGCCTTGGAAAATGGGATCGAGGCGATGAAGACCATCACAACAATGGCATGAAACCACCAGGTGTAGGCATGGAGGCTGTTTGCCCATGAAACGAGTCCAAACGAGTCGGTAATATTCGCAATCAGCCACCCGGCCGGGGACCAGACTTCAAACGCCAGCCGGTCGGCCGCGATGCGAAATCCTTCGATAAGGAACCCCGTTATCCCGATGACAAATAGAAGCCCGAAAAAAATCCAGTCATCCACACGATATCCGGATCGCTGATATTCACCCTCTTTGCGATCTACGCGGGCGTAATCCAATTGGGGTGGACGAAGGAACCCGCGTCGAATCATCATCATGAGCAAACCGATTAGAAAGAGCACTCCCCAGACATCCAGCACCAGTGAAAAGATGAGGTAGAAGCTTCCCCGGAGCAAATGAAAGCCCAGGAAACGAAGCATATCGTGATCGATGAAAACGATCACGGTGCCAATAAACAGAAAGACAAATCCCAAGAATATGAGGAAATGTGCCAGTCCGGCATAAACGTCTTGTTTAAAGATGGTAGAATTACGCGCCATGATGCTCATGGCTCTCATGATCCTCTTTCCGAGATTATTGAAACGATAGGCGGGTCGACCCCTACAGTATTTGCGAAATCGCTTGTAAAAACCGTAACAGAAAATCGCCATCCCCACAATTGAGAATATATAGAAAATCAATTGCAGCAAAAATGAGAAGTTTCGAAAGATCTCACGCGTGGGAACCACGTCAGGCATGGACTTCCTCCCAATGTTTGTTGCCCTCTTAACTCAAGCTAAGACTTGCGCTCTTATCATTGAGGTATAGAGTATAAGGTATAGGGAGATTGGATTCACCTCATACCTATACCTCATTCCTTATACCTTATACCACTCTATACCAGATACCTCAAACCCCGGTCTCTATCCCTTCAACTTTTCCGATAACTGACCCACCACGTCAAACAGATCCCCAACCACCCCATAATGAGCATAATCAAAAATAGGGGCATTGGGATCGGAATTGACGGCGATGATTAGCTCCGCATCCTTCATGCCTTCGATGTGCTCCGGAGCTCCGCTGATTCCGACCGCCAGATACAACTTGGGTTTTACTTTCAAACCCGATTTGCCAACCTGGCGCGTCTTGGGAAGCCATTTGTTATCGACGATGGGGCGCGATGCTGACAAAACCCCGCCAAGCGCATCCGCCAATTTCTGAAGTACGGGGAGATTGTCTTCGCTCTGAATGCCGCGGCCAACGCTAACGAGAATATCCTGCTGTGTAATGTCCACGTCGCCGGCTTCAGGTTCGATCAATCGCTTAAAGCGTATTTTGAGATCGGTGAGACTGTCCGGCGGCGAGACCTCCTCCACCTCGGGAACATTGTCACTTTTGCCGTCTTCAGAAGAGAAAGAGCCCGCGATTACTGAAATTATGCAGCGATCTCCTTCAAGTCTAGACTCCACATTCATCTTTCCGCCATAGAGCTGGCTGGTAACGGCAATTGTACCGTTTTTCGCGGATGCGTCAACGGCATAGGCGACAAGCGGGAGATCGAGATCAACGGAGAGGGCGGCAGCTAAATCCATTCCCATCGAAGTGTTCGGCACGAGGGTGACTTTAGGCTCGTGAGTCTTGAGAACTTCCATAAGACACTTCGAATACGAATCCGGGTTGAACTCGGCGATCTGTTCGTGGTCGATGCATATAACCTTGTCGGCTTTGCCCATTTGCCTGTTCAAATCCTCTACCCCGCCTCCCAAAAGAACGCCAACCAGGCTTCCGTCGAGATTATCCGCAAGCTCTCGGCCTTTTCCCAATAATTCAAATGTCACATCCTCAAGATTTCCCATTAGGTGTTCTGCGATTACAAATACATCCTGACTCATTGCTTTAACCCTCTTTCACTTAAAATATTCAAGATTTGATTCGCGACGTCTTCCGCTGAGCCTTCAATCATTTGTGCGCCGTCACTAGTTTCGGGTTTGAACATGCGCTGAACTGTTGTCCCAACGGCTACGCTCACGTCACCTGCCGGCATTTCCTCAAGCTCGGTGGAACGCATGGCCTGCCGTACGCGGCTGACAGGGGCGTACCTTGGCGTCTGACGTGCCGCTTGGATTCCCAACACACCGGGCAAATCGACTTCGAATTCGCCCATCAACCCACCTGAGTACTCCTTGTGGACGATTGCTTTACCGTCCTGCAGATTAACCCCGGTGACTACACTCACATGAGGCAATCCCAGGTAATGGGCAAGCAAAACGGCAACCTGACCGTCTCGGTCGTCTGCGGCCTGCACACCGGTCAGAATCAGGTCATATTCTAGCGACTCCAGGACGTTGGCAAGGGCTTTTGCGGCAACATGGCTTGGAATCGCTTCACCAAAGTCACCGGTCACTTTGATGAGCTTGTCCGCGCCCTTGGCCGCCGCCGTGTATAATGATTTTTCGATGTCCGCGCTGTCGAGAGCTATGGCCATAACATTCGCCCCGCTTTCTTCTTTAAGACACAGCGCCTCTTCGAGGGCGTGATCGTCAAATTCGTTGATCTTGTATTTCAGCCACTCCCGGTTGAGGTCTTTGCCGGATGCATCCACCTCCAGCTCCTCCACCAAATCCGTGACTTGTTTAATTGGTACGATGATGTTCATGTGCGGGGCTCCTATCGGTTCATTGGTTGGATTGACTCCTTATGATTCCTGATGAAAGGTATAGCGTAAAGGCATAAGGTATAAGGACGTCCTCTTTTGGCTTCTCACAAAGTTTATATATCCATTGAGGATTTTCTTAGCATCTTCTATCAAAAATATGCCTTCATCCAACAAGTTTCGATTTATGTAATCCAGATCGTAGCAGCTAATGGGAAGATCCTTTAATTCGTAACGAGACCCACGTGAAATTCTGTAGCCTATACCTTAAACCTCATACCCTATGCCTCACACCCTATGCCCTAAACCTCACACCTCACCCACCCATCGCCCCATCCACCAACTCGATGATATCCCGGACAATCAACTTCCCTTCGTTGCCGGTAGACTTGACGGCATCTTCAAAACGGGAAACCTCGTAAGGGCAGCAAACTGCCAGAACATCCGCTTCGGTTTCCACCGCCTCCCGAACCCGGCGCTCGGACAAGCGTTCGATGACGTGGTCGGCCATGAAGCTGTCCAGCCACATACCGCCGCCTCCGCCACCACAGCAATAACTGTTTTCACGGCATCGCCCCATCTCAATAAGCTGCACATCCGGGATTGATTCGATCATTTGCCGCGGTGCATCGAATTCGCCATTGCGTCGGCCGAGATAACAGGGATCATGGAAGGTAACCTTGTAATTCAGCTTGTTCTTAAGCTTCAGGCTTTTTACCAAGGGCGCCAGGAATGTGGTATAATGAATTACATCAAACTCACCGCCATAGGTGGGATATTCATTGCGGAAAGCGTTCAATGCGTGTGGATCGGTCACCAGAATCTTCTCGAACTTATATTTCTTCAGTGTGCGGATATTTTCCTGTGCGAATTCTTCGAAGAGGCCTTTTTCGCCCGCCAATCGTTGCGAATCACAGGTACATTTCTCTTCTACGCCGAGGATGCCAAAATCTATGCCGAGAGTATGAAGTATCCTGGCCAATGCCAAACTGGCGTCTTTCCCACGGGGATGGTATGCCGGATAGCATTCCACGAACCAGAGAACGTCCACCGGCTTCTTGATCTGTGCCATGATCGGCACTTCGACTTCAGCCTCTTTCGCCCAATCCGCTCGTTTGCGCGGAGATTTACCGATGGGATTGCCGTACTCAAAGGTGTTCTCAAAGGCTTCCTGAAGCTCTGCCGGAACATACCCCTCCAAAACAGCCTCCTCCCGGACAGCCGGCATAATCTGGATCATATCGACTTCTTTGGGACAAACTCGCAGGCAGTTCATGCAAGTAGTGCATTGCCACAAATCGTCATCGTTAAAGAGGTCTAGACCCGCTTGCACTTTGCGATAGATCTTTCTCGGACCATAGTCGCCAACAATTTCCACAGGGCAGACCGGAACACACTGGGCGCATTGGTAGCACCATCCTAATGATTCACCGCCATCAAGCGAAGTGATCTTATCCATGAATGCCGTGTCATAGTCGACCACGATTCGTTGGTCGAACATGCGGTTCCATTCACGGGTCAGCTCGATCCCGTCGACCACCACGCTTTCTTTTTCGCGAATCTGTTCCTTGCCGACCGGCATATTCAGTCTTCCAACTTGTGCACGCCAAGCAGTCTTCGGGAAAACTCTGGCAATCCGGGCATAACCTTGTTAAACTCCTGGGTCATTCTCATTCGAAGAACTGTGTATACATAAACGACGTACACGCAGCTCAAATACGCATCAACCCCGAAAGGACCGGTGCTAATTACATCAAATCCCGCCGCTTCGCCGACGTGGTGTAGGAAGGCGGTGGCTTTGCCAATCTTAACATAGGACTCGCCCACGCTGGATGCTTCCAAATCGTAATCTTCGGTAATTACCAGGGGAAGAGCGCCAGTTTGTGTCTTGGGATCCCAAATCCATCTGGTCCATAACCAGAAGTTACCGGGAATGGTGAAATGAAGCAGTTCGCTGGCCAAGTCAGAGCGCATACTCTCATTGAGGCCGCCTATTTGATTATGGAAATTCTGAAATCGATTTTGTATTTGATCCTCGCCGTAGAGCAGTTCTGCTATCCATTTCTTTAACAGGTCGAATTCATATTTTTCAATGATCTCACCCGCTTTGCGTCGTGTGGCGAAAATGTGGCGCAATACGGCATAAAGATCTTCCTCTTTGAATCCATCAAGCTGATCTTCCCCCAATTTTGATTGAAATTTGAGACTCTTCCTTTCGAGATCTGAACATACCTGGTTTAGCTCTTCCTGAGAGATCTTGCCGAGGGCTTCTTTCATGAATTCTTTTGCGGAATCAATGTCGATAAATTGGGCCATGCTTGCTTCGCGTCAATTGCGTGTTCCGCGTCATTGTTGTCATTTGGCTGAAGCCGTCATTTAATTGCGGCGAAATAGCTCCACTTATCATCAACCGCCCAAACCTCTTCTCCCATCTCCATGGTCAACTGATAGATTTGAAGCTCCTCCAACTTCATCTCTATCCTCCCAAAAATGACCTAATGACTATAAATGACACCGTAGGCAAATGACAGTTCCTACGACGCCGCCTCTACGCTTTGCCTAACTGCGATCACCGCCTTCATCACCGCCAGGCCAGCCGCGGAGACGCTATCTTCAAGATCTGCGGGGCCGGTAGAAGCTCCTGCAGCAAAAACGCCGGGCACTGATGTGGTCACTGTATCGAGGGCTCCTCCCATCGTTTCGATAAATTTATACTTGTTCTGCTTCAAACCGAAAACTTGAGCCATCTCCCGCGTTCCGGAACTAGGTTCCATACCGACTGAAAGAACGACAATGTCCATAGGTATTTCAAAGGGCCGTCTTAAGGTTGTGTCTTCTCCTCGGACCACGAGTTTGTCCCCCTTTTTCAGAATTTCCGTGGCGATGCCTTTGATATAAATCACTTTGTGTTTTTCCTGGGCCGGCCAATATATTTCATTTTCCCAGTAGCCATACATGCGCATATCGATGTAGAAGATAAACACC
>JAUXJX010000011.1 GCA_030624545.1 Bacteroidota bacterium
GGGGGCATATCCTTATGTGGTTGGCGGGGTTTCAATTTGGCTGCATCAATTGATAACCAACCTACCACACATAGATTTTGTTCTGTGGACCATCGTTCCGGATAAGGATCAACCGCATCGATTTGATCTTCCCAAAAACGTCGTTTCGGTCCACGAGCTTCCACTCTCGCGAAAGCTGCAGAATTATAAAAGAAAGCGGCGGGTTAACGACCAATGGAAGACCATTCACGATTTTCACAACAAAATGGAAGATGGCAAAAGTGGGCGGTTTGATGAGCTTTATCACCAATTCTCTAAAAACGGCCCCGGTCCACTTTCGCCTGAAAATCTATTGAAGGATTTCCAGGGATGGGAGTTGCTCACAGAAAAATACAACAAAAATCATCCCATCATGCCCTTTATTGACTACTACTGGAGTTGGCGGGCTACCCATTTCCCCCTATTTCAAATGTTTCAGGCAGATGTCCCCAAAGCAGATATTTATCATGCCGTTTCCACTGGATATGCAGGGCTGCTTGGGGCCACAGCAAAATGTGAAACGGGCAAGCCCTTTATTCTTACTGAGCATGGCATCTACGCCAAGGAACGAGAGATTGAGATCAACCAGTCCGAGTCACATGCGGGCTATCAAAAAAGGATGTGGAAAAAGAATTTTCAATCGCTGGCCAGAATCGCTTATGGCCAGGCGGATAAGATTATCGCCCTGTTTAAGCGCAACCAGGATTTGCAGATTCAGATGGGTGCCCCGGAAGCCCGCTGTGAGGTTATTCCAAACGGCGTTCACATCGAACAATTCAAGGACTTGGAACCCAAGAAGCATAAAGGATTTAACGTCGGCTACATCGGCCGGATGGTCGCAATCAAGGACGTGAAGAATTTTGTCATGGCCGCCCGAATTGCGAAAGACCAGATTCCAAACAGCCATTTTTATCTGATCGGGCCACAGGAAGAACAAAACGAGTATTACAAAGAACTGTTGATCCTGGTTCAGAATCTAGATCTCGTCGATTCGGTCACCTTTACGGGCAAAGTGGATGTGAAGGAATATTTCCCATTATTGGATGTGCTTTGTCTTTCGAGCATCAAAGAAGCGCAGCCGCTGGCCGTCATCGAATCATTGATCGCCGGCGTGCCTATAGTAGCCACTCATGTTGGAGATGTGGAGGATATCCTGCGAGAAGACGGCATTATCGTCCCGCCTAAGAGTCCGGCAAAGTTGGCAGGGGGTGTAATCAAATTTGCTCAGGATGCGGAATTTCGCACAAGATGCATTCAGCGCGGCAGGCAGCGGGCAATTGTCGACTATGATCTGAACCGCCTGATTCATCGATACAGCGAGATCTACAATCAATTTGATAGCAAGGAGGCCGTTAGGTGGCGGGCATAGGATTCGAGCTGCAAAAGTTAATCCGCAAGGGCACTCTTTTTTCCACTCTCAAGGCTTTCATGTTCGGCTCGATCCTGTCGGCCGGTCCTATGATTCTTACAGTGCTGTGCATCGGTATCATCGGTTGGATCAGCTACGGTTTGTTCCACGAAGGTATCTTGCGTATTTTTTCGGTAACCATAGTCTATACATTTGCCTTTTCCCTGATACTGACGGGTCCCTTTCAACTGGTATTTACGCGATATGTCGCTGACAAGCACTTCACCAAAGACTTGCAGGATGTCTACCCGGGCTTCCTCACATCTTCAGTCTTCATCGCGGGACTCGCTCTTTTAGTCTCTGTTCCCTTTTACTCTTTGATGAAAGTCTGGGTGCCGGTCGGGAATCTACTGGTCTATAAGATCTTTGCTGTTCTTACCTTTGTTGTTACCTGTTTGGTCTGGCAACTCATGGGATTCGTAAGCACATCTAAGGAATATCAAAAAGTAGCATGGTCCTATTTTTTTGGCACGATTCTCAGTATCGTGTTGGCCTTTCTACTGATCCCGTCGATTACCGTGGCCGGAGGGCTCGCCGGATATTGTACAGGCCAGATCCTGATCGCAGTTCTGTTGTACAGGATTACCACAAAGAATCTCGACAAAAGGCAAAAGTGGACTAATACATATTTCTCCTATCTGCGAAAATATCATCTCATCGCACTGAATGGTCTTGTCTTCAATATAGGACTATGGGTAGATAAATTCTTGTTCTGGGAACACTTTAAGGAAAGCAACGGAACCTCATTTTTCTATACCTACAATTATTATGACGTCCCCTATTTCCTAAGCTTTTTCAGCATCATCCCGGCAATGGCCTATTTTCTAATATTGACGGAGACCAACTTCTACAAATCCTATACCGCTTTCGTTAAAGATGTCCTGAGCCAGCCGCTTTTGTTAATCGAGAGGAAAAAGAAGGACATGCTCGATACGCTAAAGGAGGGCATGCGGGGCATGCTGAAACTGCAGGGGATCACCACGCTTCTGTTGATTGTTTTTGCCGAGCCTGTCTTGGTCTTTCTCGGCTACAAAGGAGTCTCCATTTGGCTGTTCCGGATTCTACTTGTGGGTACGTTCTTGCATGTCGTCAATATGAATCTCAACATCATATTTCTTTACTATGAGATGAGAAAAAGGGCTTTTTTGCTCATTCTGCTATTCTTGATATTAAACCTTGTTTTCACCTACATCTCAATCCAGATGGGTATTAGATATTTTGGCTTTGGCTTTCTCGCCGCCGGTATAATCACTACTTCAATCGCCTGGCCGCTTCTGATGCAATCCATGAAGCGAATCGACTTCTACATTTTCGCGTCCCAGCCGATCGATTCTGTCGTCAAGATCGATAAAAAGAACGGGCGGCAGAGATCACGGTTTTTCTCCAAACCCGGATGGTGGCCCGGTTCCAACCAGGACACAAAGCCAGAGTCTTACAACTAGCAACGACAAAAGACGGAAGTTTGGTTATGCAATTCAAAAGGCTTCACGGCAAATTAGGAATTTGCGCAATACTGTTTTTCTTAATCCCCACAATTGCCTTCGGCAACGACAAGTACGAATCTTTGAAGAAACTACTGGAAGACGGCCAATATGAGCTTGCGCTTTCCGAGATTAAGACTCTCGCAGAAAACGGTCCGGTGCCGGTTAGAGAGCTTCTGGAATTAAGCAGAATTCTTGAAGCCAATGACTATATCCCTGTTGGAATCTCACTTCTCGAAAAGCAGAGAGTCCATTATAACGATTCCTTGCAGGTATTGGAAAGATTGGCGCAATTATATATCGAATCGAACCAATCGAACAAGGCAATTGGAATTTATGAAGATCTGGTACGATTAGACCGGAACCGGAGACAATATTGGCTGCAGCTCGGACAGCTTTGTTCCTGGAACGAAAAATCCGTACGGGCCATGGAGGCCTACGAGCAAGCCGCGTCACTTGATCCCACGGACACCAATACCCTGTCACAACTAAGACAGCTCTATCTGTGGAACGAACATCCTAAGAGAGCTTACCAGATCGAGAAGGTGTTGCTCCGTCGCGAACCCTCCAACCTCGAATTGTGGAAGCAACATGGTATGCAGGCAATATGGCTGGGCAAAAACGAGGAGGCCATTGACGCATTCAAGAATATTCTGAAGCAGGACCCTGCAAATGTAGAAGCCTTCTTTCTGCTCGGCGAGACCGCCCTCTGGTCCAATCGTCACCGGGAGGCCGAGATCAGCCTTGGCCAGGTTCTCAAGATGCAGCCGCAAAATGAACAGGCCAGATTCTATTTGGCCCAATTGAAGCAGTGGAAACCATTCGGGTGGCGAACTGCCAAAGATTACTATGAACATATTCTGAAGGAAAACCCTTCTCATGAGGAGAGTAAGAAACAACTCACCCTAATTCGCAAAGAGTATAACCCGCTTTTCAATTCAAGGGCAAAGTATACGGATGATTCGAATGGCCTGAAAAAGACCGAGGTGTCGGCTCTGCAAAATCAATATGTAACGGCGCACTGGGAATTTGAAGCAGAAACAATATATCGCCGGCTTGAAGAAAAAACATCGGCGGGGAGGCTTCTCTACAATGGCGAAGGCCTAAGGCTCGGGGGAATCTGGCATGTCTCGCCGAGGGTTCAGGTCATTGGCAACGGTGGGTTTGTTCATTTTAATGTGGGAAAGGCCTTTGGGCTTGGAAAGATTCAAGTTCAACAAACACTTTCCAACAAGAAAAGCTGGCCAGGGCAGTTGACTACCTCCACCTTCTTAAAGTTCGACAATGTGATGGATGGAGTTCTGGCAATTAAGCAAGAATTTACGGGCAAGAGTCTCGGCCAAAATGTCTTCTGGACCATATCGCCTTCTATCACTCTAAGTGGCGAATTGGAACACAGCTGGTACTCAGATGACAATCGCAAAGTGGAGATTAACTCCGAAGGACAGTTTCGATTTCATTCAGGCCCTCCCTCCTTTTATCTTACAGCCGTCTATTCCTATTTAGATATGCGCTTGTACTATCCTGATTCCGAACCATATTGGACACCGCAGGACTTCTGGACCAGAGCCCTGGGCTTGAGCGGAAAATTTCTCCTGGGCCGCAAGGCCTCGTTAACGGTAGGGCACGCATTGACAGAACAGACCGGACACAAATTCGCCAACAATTGGAAAGTCGACGTTTCCTGGCAGCCGAACGACTATACCCAGCTTCAAATTGCCTATCAGGATTTCGGCTCGCAATTCTATTCTTATCGGAGTTTTGCAGGGCAGTTTTCTTATAGATGGTAGTGTTGCAGGTGCTCTACGATAAACAGGTATGTTGACACCTACTCCTTCGCAGGCCGCATCTTCTTAAGGAACTCGCGCACCTCCTGACGCGGTGCAAGCTCGGCAATATAGTTGAATTGACCCGCCTGTAGTCTTTCACCCCCATCGATGGTGACGCATTCGCCGGTTACGTACGGGGACAAATCAGACATGAGAAAGACCGCGAGATTTGCAAGCTCTATATGCTCGCCGAAGCGTCCGGCGGGTATTCTGCGCATGAACTTCTTCTCGAACTCAGGGTCGGGCACGAGCCGGGTCCACGCGCCCTTTGTGGGGAACGGTCCCGGCGCAATTGCATTGACGCGAATGCCGTAAGTGGCCCATTCAAAAGCCAGGGATTTGCTCATTGCCAACACACCGGCCTTTGCACAGGCGGAGGGCATCACAAACGCGCAGCCGCTCTCGGCATAGGTCGTGATAATGTTGAGAATGTTGCCCGTATTGCCACTGTCTATTAGATACTTGCCAAAATGGTGAGTGCAGTTGAAGGTGCCATGCAGGACAATATCGACTACCGACTTAAAGCCGTTTGGACTCAAGTCTTCTGTCGCGCACAGAAAATTTCCGGCAGCATTATTGACCAATCCATTCAATTCACCAAACTCCTCCACGAGTCGTTCAATCATAATTCCAACGGCTTCGTAATCACGAACATCCACTTGATGCGTCAGGATGTTGGCCTTGGTTTCAGAGAGTTCAGACGCCGCCTTTTCCAATTTTTCCGGGTTCCGGCCGCAGATCGCGACTTTCGCGCCCAATTCGGCGAATCTCTTCGCCATGGAGAAGCCAAGGCCGCTGCTGCCGCCGGTTACCAGGATTGATTTGTTCGACAGGGTGTCTTTTCCGAACATGTTGTCCTCACTTGAATTATCACTGCCTATTCAATGCAGACATTTTCGCTTTGGGGGAATGCTAAAAACGAACGCCTCTTAATGAACATCAAGGCTTTCAGGTTCTAAGGAGCAATTGACGGCAATAGCAATCTACAAATCAGGGTTCTTTCAATCAAATACTAAAGGGCTCCCTTGACTCTATACATGATGATCTAGTTCTCAACTTGAGTTGAAGAACTTGTAACTTCTTGTCTACCCGCATGAATATGATCTTCGTACTGAATCTCATACAATTTGCGATAAATTCCATCCAATTTGAGCAATTCGTCGTGGGTTCCTTTTTCCCGGATTTGGCCCTTGTGCAGCACGACGATCTGATCTGAGTGCTTGATGGTGGAAAGCCGGTGTGCAATTACGATGGATGTGCGGTTGGAGAGAAGTTTGTCGAGAGCATCTTGAATGAGACTTTCTGTTAGGGAATCTACGCTCGCGGTTGCTTCATCCAGAATCAGGATCTCGGGATTAAAAGCCAGGGCCCGCGCAAAGGCGAGCAATTGGCGCTGTCCCATGGAAAGCAGGCTGCCCCGCTCGCGTACGTCTGTTTCGTACCCTTGTTCCAATCGTTCGATAAACTGATGCGCGGAAACATGCCGGGCAGAGGATTCGATGCGCTCTTGTGAAAAATCTTCTCCGAGGCTAATATTGTGTGCAATGCTTCCCGAAAAAATGAAAATGTCCTGCTGAACAATTGCGATCCGTTCACGCAGGTCTTCCAGCGAAAGACTGCGAATATCGATGCCATCGAGAAGGATCTGACCCTTTTGAGGATCGTAAAAACGACACAGCAGATTGATCATCGAGGTCTTTCCGGCTCCCGTGGCGCCAACAATCGCAATGGTCTGGCCCTTTTCGATTTCGAGAGAAATATCCTTCAGAACGTATTCGTCTTCATTATACGCAAATGAAACCCCACGAAACTCGATACTATTCTGCAGCGCACCCAAATACTCAGGGCGGGCAGGAGGGAGTATTTCAGGCTTTTCATCGAGGATTTTAAAGATTCTTTCCGCGGCGGCCATCGCGCCTTGCAGAATATTGTATTTCTCCGCCAGATCGCTGATCGGACGGAAAAAATACTGGGCATATTGAATAAACGCAATCAGCACGCCCAGTGATATGACGGCCGTTCCCGTTTCCCAGCCACCGTAGGCAATGGTGGCGCCCATTGCCAGATAGCTAATAAACGAAACGGTGGGATAGAATATGGCAAAGTAGAAAATGGTCTTTAGGAAAGCATCCAGGTGGGCATGATTTAACTTGTCGAATTCCTGAAAATTCCTCTCCTCACGAGAGAATAGCTGTACGATGGACATCCCGCTGATGTTCTCTTGCAAAAAGGCGTTGATCCTGGCGATCCTCTTCCGGATGTTCCGAAAGCTCTCCCTCACCCTCTTGCGAAACAGAAAGGTCACATAGAAAAGCGGCGGCACCACGCTAAATGTGACGAGCGCCAACTCAGTATCCATATAGAGCATTACAATGACAATGCCTACCAACATAAACAGATCACCAAAGATTGCGACCAGGCCCGAGGACAATACCTCGTTCAAGCTCTCGACGTCGGTTGTGACCCGGGTAACCAGACGGCCCACCGGGTTGCGGTCATGGAACCGGACGGAAAGCTTCTGCAAATGTGTGATCACCTGGCGGCGCAGGTCAAACATGAGGTGCTGGCCGATCCACTGCATTAAATAGGTTTGCGCAAGAATGAGGAAGAACATCAGGAACAATATCCCGACAAACAAAAGCGCCAGGCGGAGTAATCCTGAGTAATCTCCAGGCAGGATATAATTGTCGATGGCTATCTTGGTCAGGTACGGGCCGACAAGGCGCCCGCTCGCCGTGACCAAAAGCAGAACAACAGCCAGCCAGATTTGACTGGAATAGGGTTTGAGGTAAACCAGCAGCCGCTTCATCAAACGGCTGTCATATGCCTTGCCGGTTATCTCGTCTTCAGCAATGGTAAAGCCTTTTATCCCACCTTTACGCAATACTCTCCAACTCCTCTTGAATCAATTGTTTGTGGTATAAGTCCGCATAAAATCCGTCTTGAGCCAGTAATTCAGGGTGGGTACCCGTTTCAATAATTCTTCCATCTCGCAGCACCAGAATCAAATCCGCATCGGTAAGCGTTGTGACCCGATGGGAAACGATGATTTTGGTACATTCTGCAAACTGGCTTTTGAGATTGTTCAGGATTTTTCGTTCGGTAACGGTATCCACTGCAGAAAGTGAATCATCCAAAATCAAAATCTTGGGACGACGAAGGGCGGCCCTCGCAATCGAAATTCGCTGTTTTTGGCCTCCGGAAAGATTGATGCCCCGCTCTCCCAGAAGGGTGTCATATTGATCCGAGAAAGCTTCGATTTCCGGGGCGATTTGGACGCACTCAGCGATTCTTCTCAATTCTGCCGGGTCGTATTTGCCGTCCCCAAATGCGATGTTTGCGGCGATTGAGTCGGAAAACAGAAAATCCTCCTGTGGAACGAAACCTACCTTGGCACGCAGAACTTTGAGTGGAATACGGTTGATTTCATAATCGCCAAGAAGAACTTTCCCCTCCTGAGCATCGTGCAACCGGCCGATCAGATTTACCAGGGTTGATTTACCCGAACCGGTAGTGCCAACTACTGCCACATACATCCCTTCATCGATTTCAAAGTTGACGTCGGAAATCACATTTTGGCCGGCCGCTCCGTACTTGAATGAAATGTTTCGGAATTTGATAGAACCGGAAATGGATTTGATCGAATGATCTGTATCCACCGAATCCTTGATCTCCGGTTCTTCATCCATGATTTTTTCGATTCTGGCAAAGGACGCAGCCCCCATCTGAAAAAGATTGATCACCCATCCGATCGATATCATGGGCCACATCAAGCTGATCAGGTAGGTATTGAAGGATACAAATTCCCCCAGGGTGATACGCTGAAATATGACATCTCTACCCCCGAAATAGAGAACGACAACAAATCCGAGCCCCGCCAGAAGCGTGATTCCTGCAAATAACACCCCCCTTAGTAGGGAAAGT
Source organism: Bacteroidota bacterium (assembly GCA_030624545.1). Taxonomy (GTDB): domain Bacteria; phylum Zhuqueibacterota; class JdFR-76; order JdFR-76; family DREG01; genus JAUXJX01. The sequence continues at coordinate 8,661 of JAUXJX010000011.1, forward strand.
TTCAAATTGCTCTTCAAGTAGCTTTGATTCACTTCGTTAAAGTAGCCGATTTGCTTCTCTTCAAGTCGATATGCCTTGACAACCCGGATGCCCGAAAAATTCTCCTCCACCTTGGTTGTGACATCTGAGAAAAGGGATTGAACTTTATCGGAGATGCGATACATCCTTTTTACGAGGCGATTTACGGAGACAGCAATAATCGGAAACGGAGCCAGCGCAAGCAGGGTCAATTTGAAATCGATCTGCACCATCACGACGACAGCCAATGTGGTATAAACGATGGTCTGCAGAGAATACATAATGCCGGGACCCAAGAGACTTCGAACCGCATTGATGTCATTCGTCCCTCGCGCCATGATGTCTCCGATCCGCCGGCGATGGTAAAATGCCGGTGACAGCTTTTGAAGATGGGCGAAATAGTCGTTCCGGAGATCGTACTCAATCTTTCTTGAAATTCCAATCAGAATCAATCGCGTGAAATAGAGACAAATCCCGGAGAAGAGGGCAGCCAGCAAAAAAGGACCGATGGACAAAAAAAATGTATCGTTGGGTCCAACATCCTTCAGAATATCGATGGGATATTTGAGGAAATATGGCACGGCCGCTGCCATAACACTGGCCAAGAGAAGGGCAATAAAACCGTATATGTATTCTTTCTTGTATTTCTTTAGATAATTTGAGAGTCTGAAAAGAATCAATTGTTGAAACCACTTTGGATTGGATTCAAAGACGGCGCCCTGCGCCAATACTTCGCCTAGTAAGTGCCCCCAATTACTCGGTGTTGTTCCAAATCATATTTTATTGACTTTTCCCCAAACTTGCCACCGTATTTGCCACCGCTATTGTGACAATCGTCCCAATTAACACATACCAGGGCCACGCTATTTGGGCGGGCACGACAAAGAGAATGAGCAGGAGAATCGGCCCACCGAAGCCAAGCATCGCTATTCTGTGAATGCTACTTCTTATGCGGGAGAACATCCATATGGCTGCAAGAAGATTGATGATCGTCAAGACGGTTAAGATGGCTCCTTGGACACCGATGACCCAGGTCATAAAGAATATGGCTGTCCATATGCCCACAAGAGCATCCTCTTCCCCGGCTTTTTTGCTGAGGATTCCAAGGAAGAAGACGCCCAGCATTCCTCCATAAGTGAAGGATGCAATTCCGAGTCCCAATTCAACCACAGGATTCTCTTTGTCTTTGAAAAACATGGCGCCGGCAATGAAGACGATTCCCCATAACAGGGTAATCAGGCGGGAATAGAGGAGTTCCTTTGATTCTGATAGGTCTTTAGCGAGTCTGGGTTTTATCAAATCATTCATGCTGGTGGAGGCCAGGGCGTTCAAGGAGGCGCTCAGGGTCGACATCGCCGCGGCAAAGATTCCGGCGATGATCAGTCCGGACAACCCCGCGGGAAGACCTTCCACGATGAAGCGCGGAAAGATCTCATCTGAGCGCATTGCAACGCCGCCATAATAGGCGTATAGCAGGACCCCCACCATCAAAAACACGGCGAACTGAATGAACACCAGAATTCCGCTTGTGATAAGGGCCTTTTGGCTGTCTTTCAAATTCCTGCAACTGAAGAGTTTTTGGACGATTAGTTGGTCGGTGCCATGTGAGGCCATGGATAGAAAGGCCCCGCCAAGAAGCCCTGTAATTAAGGTATAATTGATTGAAAAGAACTCTCTTAATCCGCCTTCGAACCCAAGGCTGAAGATGCGAAATTTTTCACCTGGCGCTGCAGCGGAGACAACTGAATTCCACCCCTCCGGCAGAGCCTGCAGGATCATGAACCCCGCCAATATCGCGCTCGCAAAATAGATCGACATCTGTAGTAAATCAAGCCAGACGATAGCCTTGATCCCACCAAAATATGTATATAGAATTGTGACCAGGCCAATTACCAGAATACTGGTGGGATAGTTCCAACCTGTAATGATGGAGAGCGGTATAGCCGTTGCGAACAAACGGACTCCATCAGCAAGCAGGCGGGTAAATTGAAAGACGAGAGTCGTGAAACTACGCAAGCGCGTGCCAAACCGATTGCCCAAAAGCTCGTAGGCTGTCCACAGTTTGCCCCGAGCATACGCCGGCAGAAGAACAAAACTGATGATCGTCCGGCCAACCACATAACCGAGAGCAAGCTGAAGGAAACCTAGATTCGAGATATAGGCCAGTCCGGGAATACTGATAAAGGTCAAGGTGCTGGTTTCTGCCGCGACAATTGAGAAGGCAACCGCCCACCAGGGCAAATTCTTGCCCCCGAGAAAATAGTCCATGGACGATCTCTGCTGCCGGCTGAAATAGGAACCGAAAATCAGAACCACAACCAGATAAGCAGCGAGTGTGAAATAATCAAGCCCTGAAAATTCCATAAAATGCACAACATTCAGTAGTGTGTATGAATAAAGAGGTCATGTCTTATGTATGCTACAGTTAAGCAACAATGCCAAAAGAATCAAGGCATTTGTTGGTTCGTGACTGATCGCTGGACAAAAAATGCTTGAATAAAGACTATTTTCTTCTATATTCTTATTCGTGATAATATCACATCTTGCAAAATACTCATTCACCAGCTTTACGTTTATCAGTCATTCGTTGCGACATATCTCAACACGCAAGCCAGCTTCAATTACTCGAACTTGCCAAGAAATCAGTTTGATTACAATTTGCTATTTTGTCCACATTCAATAAATAAATAGCTTGGGGATAGTAAAATCTATGATCAAAAAATAGGATTGGTTGAATGTTTGCAGTCATAATGGCGGGAGGGATCGGCAAGCGGTTTTGGCCGCAAAGTCGTCAGGAAAAACCCAAGCAATTTCTTCCGATTCTGGATTCAAGAACGATGATTCAGTCGACCGTGGAGCGTCTAAAGTTACTGGTGGATGATGACGCCATCTATTTCGCGTTGAACTACCAGCAGCAGTCACTCCTTCTGGAGCAATTGCCCGACGTTAAGGAAAGCAACCTGATACTTGAGCCCTTTGGAAAGAATACGGCTCCATGCGTCGGATTAGCGGCTTTGTTATTAAAGCAGAAGGATCCGGATGAGGTTATGATTGTACTTCCATCCGATCACTTTATCCAGGATGAAGATACCTTTAGAGAAGCGCTGCTTGTTGCGGAGAAGATTGCAATTGAGTACGATTCCCTGGTTACAATCGGCATCCAGCCTGACCGGCCGGCGACGGGATACGGCTATATCCAACACAGTGATAAGCTCAAGGAGGTTTCCGGAGTTTCAATTTTCAAAGTGAAGACCTTTGCGGAAAAGCCGAATGTTGAAACGGCACGGCGATTTCTGAGCAGCGGTGATTTTCTCTGGAACAGCGGCATATTCATATGGAAAATATCCACGATTCTGGAGGAAATCGAGACCCACCTCCCGGAACTTTTCAGTGGATTGGAAAAACTGGAGAAATCGATTGGAACCGAGGATTATCTCGCCACCCTGGAGCAGGTTTACCGTCAAACGCGCAGTATATCGATCGACTACGGTGTTATGGAAAAAGCGAAAAATGTAAATGTGATCAAGTGTGATTTTGGCTGGAATGACGTTGGCAGTTGGGATGAGGTGTACAAGTTGTCGCCGAAGGATGATCATGGCAATACCATTGTTGGCAACGGAATTGCCTTTGACAGCAAGAACTGCCTTATTCTGTCTGACGACAACCTGATCAGCGTGCTCGGTATGGATGATCTGGTTGTAGTAAAGTCTGACAATGCCATTCTGATTTGTCCGAAAGATCGCACACAAGACGTGAAAGACCTTGCGGAGTACTTGAAGCGAAAAGACATGGATCAATATTTGTAAGAGGTGCCGGCTGCTTACATGTCGATAAGACTGGGTGCAATACATTTTGAAGAATAAGGAAATCCAAAAACAGCAGTTGCTGCAGGAATTGGAGGAACTTCTGGCCCGCCTCTCTATTCCGCTGAGGTACGAAAAAGGAGATTTCAGCGGCGGCTTATGCAAAATCGAAGAACAAGCTCATTTCATTCTAAACAAGAATCTTTCGTTGGAACAAAAACTGCAGATTCTTAAGAGCGACCTCCAGCACATTAATCTGGAAGATCATTTTATCCGTCCCGCACTCCGGGAATTTCTGAATTCATAACGAAGCCTCGAGGTTTTTCTGCCATGGAGATAACAGAATTCCTTGGATATTTCAAGGAAGGTTCGTTCGTCGGACAAGTGAGGTCGAAAATCAAGGACAAAGTACTCGACGAGATGGTCAATAATATCAGCCGGAGTTGGAACTTGAAGGATGCACTGCTGATCTCGGACATGCTGAAACGCCGGGAAAAACTTGGCAGCACGGGAATTGGGTTTGGGATTGCAATTCCACACGGCAGAACCATCTCCGTGCCAAATTTGTTGGTCGCTTATGGCCATTCCAAAAAGGGAATTGATTTTGACGCCATTGATAACAATCCGGTTCACAAAATCTTCATGATAATCGCTCCTCCCCAAGAGCAGTCGAATGTCTACCTTCCTTTTTTGGGAAAGCTGGTTGAAATACTCAAGTCGGAGGACGTGCGGGACAGTCTGGACACAGCCAAATCGACCGAAGAGTTAAATGATGCACTTGCGGGAGGATTTTGATGGACGAGAAGCAGTTACGCTTTCTGGTGGCGCTGCAGGACATCGATAATATGCTCCAGGAGAGTGATACTGAAAAAGAACTGGGGTTTAAGACCGAAGGTCCGGATAAACTGTTGGCCATACGCAAAGAAGTCGCAGAAAAAATCGATATGCAGATGCGGCGAATCTATGAAAGACTGCACGAAAAATATCGTCGTGCCGTTGTGCCGGTCAAAGATGATATTTGCCTGGGCTGTTTTGTGAAACTCCCCACCTCACTTACCGGAAGGGGAAAGGAGAATATTGTCATTTTCCGATGTGAGAATTGCGGCAGAATACTCTACTGGCTCGACTAGTTCTTCTGCCGGCGCACTAGCCCAAACC
>JAUXJX010000291.1 GCA_030624545.1 Bacteroidota bacterium
ACATATCGAAGAATCAATGAGCTCGTTCTGCGGACTTTGGAGCCGCCCAGAAAGACCTACTATCTCGTACTATTATTCCTCCTGGGTTGCGTCGGTATCGGTGCAACTTCCTGGGCCTACCAGATTACGACGGGTATGGGCGTGTCCGGACTCAACAATCCCGTCGGCTGGGGAGTCTACATCACAAACTTTGTATTCTGGGTCGGTATCGCCCATTCCGGCACATTGATATCAGCGATTCTATACCTGTTTCGGGCGGAATGGCGCACTTCCATCTATCGCAGCGCAGAGGCAATGACCGTCATCGCCGTCCTCACTGCAGGTCTATTCCCGCTGATCCACCTTGGCCGGGTCTGGCTTGCCTACTGGCTGTTCCCGTATCCAAACCAACGTTTCTTGTGGCCAAATTTTACTTCACCTTTGATCTGGGACGTTCTCGCTGTTGGTACATATCTAACCGTCAGTTCCATGTTCTTCTTCATCGGCCTGCTGCCGGACATCGCTTCGGCGAGGGATGCCGCAAGGGGGTTTCGTAAAAAGCTCTATACGGTACTCTCGCTTGGCTGGCAAGGAAGCCATAAACTCTGGCATCATTACGGCAGTGCCTATTTGTTCTTTGCAGCTTTGGCTACACCTCTTGTCATCTCTGTGCACAGCGTCGTGTCCTGGGATTTTGCCATGTCCATCATGCCTGGCTGGCACAGCACAATTTTCGCACCGTATTTCGTTGCGGGAGCCATTCATTCCGGCCTTGCCATGGTGATTACCCTGCTGATTCCATTGCGCAAGATATTCAGAGTGGAAGAACTAATCACGATCCGAAATCTCGAAGCAATGGCCAAGACAATCATTCTAACCGGGTTGATTGTCGGTTATGCTTATGCTACCGAATTTTTTGTCGCCTGGTACAGCAATAATGAATACGAATACGAGATTTTCCGTTGGCGCACTTATGGAAGCTATGCCATAGAGTATTGGATCATGGTGATTTTCAATTCGGTTATACCCCTGCTCTTTTTCTTCAAAAAGATGCGCACCAATTTGATTACATTGATGATTATCTGCATTATGATCAACATCGGTATGTGGTTCGAACGTTACGTGATTATTGTAACTTCACTAGCCCATGATTTTCTCAGTTATTCCTGGGGTCTGTATAGGCCGTCCATCATTGAGTTTGGTATTACCCTTGGCGCCTTTGGCTGGTTTCTTCTTCTATTTTTCATCTTTGCGAAATTGCTGCCTTCGGTTGCCGTAACCGAGATGAAAGAAGCCCTGCCCGCCCCGAAGAAGAGAGGAGAGAACGTCTAATGAAGTGGATTTCCCTGGTTGGCGTCTATGCCCATGTGGATGAATTGCTGGACGCCGTCCGTCGTATTAAAACTAAAATGCCAGATAAAATGGTCATTTATTCACCTACCCCGGTTCATGGTCTTGATGATGTTTTGAGACCGAAAGTAAGTCCGGTGCGTTATTTCACCCTGACCGGAGCCATGTTTGGTCTAAGCGGTGGATTTGGCCTGGCGATCTGGTCTTCAATCGAAATGAGCCTGATTTCCGGCGGCAAACCGATTGTTTCCATTCCCGCTTTTGTTGTTGTCGGTTTCGAGATGACGATTCTATTCGGCGCCATAGTGACGTTGGTTGGACTTTTTCTTTCCAATCAATTTCCGAACTACCGCATAAAGAATACTTACGATCCGCGCTTTTCCAATGACAGATTCGGAATTGCTGTGAAGGTACCGGAAACGGAGCAATCGATCTACGAAGAAATTTTTCACTCCACCGGAGCGGAGGAAGTTAATGTTCGATAGAGAAAAGCTTTATTCAGACGCCGTCGCTCACCAGCAGAAAGGGATCTCGTCCAGGTGGCGCATTATATTCGGAATTTTGGCCGTTATCGGTACCGTCATATTTATTCTCAATGTCATGGGAGATACGCCTCAGCGGGCATGGCAAGTCTTCCTGGTGAATCTTCTTTATTTTACCGGCATCGCACAGGGGATGGTGATTTTGGCGTCCGTAATACAGATTACCTCGGCCCGCTGGGGGCGGCCGCTGAAACGCTTCGCGGAATTGGGCGCCTATTTCTTGCCGCTATCAACGATTTTTCTGATCGTCCTCTATTTTGGCCGAAACGAGCTGTTCTCCTGGATCGAACATCCGATTCCCCAAAAACAAGCATGGTTAAACATCAATTTACTTTTCACCCGTGATTTTATCGGACTTGTGCTACTCGCCGTTCTAAGCTTTCTCTTTTTGAAAACATCGGCTCAGCGGGATTCGGCAGCCCCGGCCCAAGATGCAAGCACGCTTGAAAAAATCAGTGCCCGGTTAAATCTCCTGGCTCCTGTCATCACTCTTCTTTATGCCTTGATTTATACCGTAATTGCCTTCGATCTGATTATGTCGCTCGACCCTCATTGGTACAGCACACTTTTTGGCGCATACTTCTTCATTACCTGTTTCTTGACCGGGATGGCCGCTCTCGTCGTTATTCTGGTAGTTGCGCGGTCACATCTTGGCCTGCAAGACTATATCGGCTCGAAGCAGTTCCATGATCTTGGCAAGCTGATGTTTGCATTCCTGGTTCTTTCGGGAGATTTCTTTTGGTCCCAGTTCTTGGTGATTTGGTATGGCAACCTCCCCGAAGAAACTGCCTTTGTCGTGCTGCGCATTAAGACGGCGCCCTGGTCGACGCTCTCCTACATCGTGCTCTTCGGGGCCTTCGCAGGCCCATTCGTACTATTGTTGAGCCGCGCCCTCAAAAAGAAGCCGTATGGGATCATGGCGGTGGCAATCGTAATACTCACTTGTTTGTGGGTTGAACGATTTCTTTTGATCGTTCCATCAATTTGGCATGAACACTCTCTGCCGATCGGAATATCTGAGATTCTCATCAGCCTTGGATTCTTGGGAATATTCGGTCTGGTATATCTGTTTGCAATCCAGAAACATCCTATATTCCCTGTGGGTGATCCATTCTTACAGGAACATCTTGAGGGATATCCGCGGCATTAGGCCGCGTTTTTTCAGCATGATTTTGGTCACCCAAACAAGGAGGAAATGATGAAAAGAAGATTGCTGATTTTAACCATAGTGGCTACACTCTTCTCGAGCGGATTGGTTTTCGCGGCCGAGAAGTACAAGGTGGATAGGGTGCATTCGAATGTGCTTTTTTCGGTCAAGCACATGGTAATTTCAACGGTCCAGGGAGGGTTCAATCAATTTCAAGGCACCATAGTCTATGACAAAGATGACATCATGTCCTTTTCTGCCGAGGGTACGATCGATGTGAACAGCATCGATACGAATAACGAGAGACGCGACAAAGATCTGCTTAGCTCCAATTTCTTCGAGGTTGAGAAATATCCTGAGATTAAGTTCAAGACGTATAAGGTGGAAAAGCGCGAAGACGGGTATGTCGCCATCGGTAATTTGACCATAAAGGACGTCACCAAGGAAGTGGAAATTCCTTTCGAAGTAGCCGGACCAATCAAAGGCCGTCGTGGGATGCTCCTCATCGGACTCCAAGCCAGCATAAAAATCAATCGCAAGGATTTTAATATAACCTGGCATAGAACCCTGGATGGCGGGGGCTTAATTGTGAGCGATGAAGTGAAGATCGAACTGAACTTAGAAGCCAGACAGCAGTCAGAAGAAAACTAAACGGATATTTGGCAATGTTATTGATGGCAGGGACGACGAAATCTCCCTGCCTTTTTTGTTTATGAGCGCTTCACTCAAGTAGTGCCTTCGAATGGCCGCCGCTTGCTGGATTTATTAGATTTTAATGCATTGTGCTGGTTAAAGAAATTTGATTTGAGTACTTCTATTTCAGATGGTCTAAACTCATTGATTCTAAAAAATATCTCTGTGAACTCTGTGGTTAATTTTTTGACAATACCGAAAAAACTTAGACATGATAAAAGGATAAACAGGATTTGTAATTATGATCCCGCTTATCGTGTAAATCCTGTCAAAATAATATGCGCTTTTTAAAGGGCTTTTCGATAACACTTTCAACCCAGG
>JAUXJX010000053.1 GCA_030624545.1 Bacteroidota bacterium
AGATACAAAGATATTATGAGAAAGTCCAGAGGAATCCTTTAAAGAAGCAGACCTTCCAATTTTTCTTTACCTGGAAGGTCTAATCTATGATGGTGAGATTCCGGTCCATCAAGAAGATCTCTTTAACTTTATTGTTTGCGGGTTTTAAATTCTCCCAATTACTTTGGCTGTAATAATGTGGAATAGCAAAGACCTCTCAGGTCTTCTAGACCTGTGAGGTCTACCGCCGCCGTAAATGGCGAGCGAGGTTTAATTGCCACGTCCTTCAGGGCGTGGATATGAGGTCAAGAAGTTAGTCGGGTTTCACCCCATCCTGCAGATCACGCGCTGATAGCTTTTAATACTCTGTCTTTCACATTTCTGATTACCGCACTCAGCCCCTGGGTTCTAACCATTCCGATCATATTGGCAATTCCCAGATCATGCAAAAGATTAGCCGGCATATTCTGCACGTCCTCAGGAGTTGCGCCGTTAAATGCGCGTACCAAAATGGAGACAAATCCCTTCACTGTCGGTGCTTCTGATGCTACGTCCGCCTGAATGGATATCCTTCCGTTATTCAAATATACATAAAGAAACACAGGTGTCAGGCACTCTTCTACGCGGCCTATCTCAGCATCTCGAGCCTCCCGGAACTCGTCAGGGAGTGGCGGGAGTTTTTCGGAATAGTCCAAGAGTAACTGCAAACGCCAGTCCGGCTCGAGCGATTGAAACTGCTGTGTGATTTCGTCCAGCTTAGTCATTTATGGCGTTTCAATGGAATAAAAACACCGCAAGCATCACGATGGAGCCCCAAATAATTCAACACTGAACAACACCGAATTCACCGAATTATGAAAAGAATCAATCTGCTGTGTTCGGTGTCTTTCGGTGTTGTTCAGTGTTTGTGAATAGATCAGGTTCAATGAACTTTTGGCGTGCCTGATGCTAGTAAATTTTACTATTTCTCAATCGGAGCCCGGACAACATTACCCCATTCCGTCCAGGAGCCGTCATAGTTTCGCACCTTGTCGTAACCGAGCAGGTATTTCAATACAAACCAGGTATGGGCGGAACGTTCGCCAATTCGGCAATAAGCGATCACATCCTGATCCGGTCTTAGGCCAACTTCACCTTCATAAATTCCCTGCAATTCTTCGCGCGATTTGAAGGTCTGGTCCTCATTAGCTGCTCTCGACCAGGGGACATTTTTCGCACCGGGAATGTGGCCGCCTCGCAATGCGCCCTCCTGGGGATAGTCCGCCATGTGGAGCAACTCTCCTGTGAATTCGCCCGGAGAACGAACGTCAATCAGCGGCCTCGCCGCTTCAGTGTGCCGCAAGACCTCGTCACGGAATGCCCGAATCTTCTCCTCATTGCTCTGTGTTACATGGTATGAAGCTCTGGGAAAGTCTGGCACGTCTTTGGTGAGCGGGCGACCTTCGTCGATCCATTTCTGCCGGCCACCGTTCATGATCTTTGAATTCCCATGCCCGAATAGCTCAAAAGCCCAAAATGCATAGCAAGCCCACCAGTTACTTTTGTCGCCATAAAACACCACCGTCGTATCGTTATTGATACCCTTCTCGGACAAAATCTGCTCAAATCGCTCCTTGCTTACATAATCGCGAACAAGGGCATCCTGCAGGTCCGTCTGCCAATCGATCTTCACGGTCTGCGGTACATGTCCGGTATCATATAACAAGATGTCTTCATCCGATTCGACGACACGAACGTTGGGATCATTTATGTGGTCGGCTACCCAACTGGTGCTAACCAAGACATCAGGATTTGCGTAATCACTCATGACAGCCTCCTTCTGGATTTTTTGTGCTTGTGCACGATTATCAACAGGTACTTGACTCTGGAATTAATGACTTGACAATAGCTGTACGATATAGTAAAATATATGCGACAATTAAAGTCGCATTTAATATACTCTGGAGAAGATCCGATTTCAAAGAAAATTTGATATGTCCATTTATGTCTTTTTTCCGAGTGATTTAAATTCTCTAAATTCCGTTGCAATTGAAGAGGGCAGCTATTAAATTTAGTGAAATTTTGCGCAATGGCTTTTGCGAAGTAGTGGGCAAATTTAATATTTTCATATAGTTGTGTATAATAACAGAACCGATTCCATTCGTATAAGGTCAAATGGTCAGTGAACTAGTCCCAGTCGCCCTAATGATTCTGGGGGCCATGGGTCTGGCCGCCGTGATTCTCATAATGAGTTCCCTCTTTGGTCCGCGCCGCCCGGACCGCGTGAAACTAGGGCCATATGAATCGGGGATGGAGCCGGTGGGCGAGGCGCGTGGCAGGTTTTCCATACGATTTTACATCATTGCCATGCTGTTCGTCATATTTGACATCGAGATCATCTTCTTCTATCCCTGGGCCGTGGTATATAGAAAGTTACTGCCGGTTGGGAGCTTCATTTTGATTGAAATGCTGGTCTTCGTAGCCCTGCTCTTGGTCGGCTACGTCTATGCCTGGAAAAAAGGAGCGCTGGAATGGGACTAGAGAGCAAATTGGGTGATAACATTTTCACCACCCAGATTGACAAATTTATCAACTGGGGCCGGAAAAACTCCTTATGGCCTATGCCTTTTGGCACGGCCTGTTGTGGAATTGAACTCATGGCCGTGCTTGGGCCCAAATACGATCTGGCTCGCTTTGGGGCGGAGGCCATCCGTTTTTCACCGCGACAGTCTGATCTGATGATTGTCGCCGGTAGAATCAGCATCAAAATGATGCCCGTTTTGCAGAGGATCTATGGCCAAATGCCCGAACCCAAATGGGTGATTTCCATGGGCGCCTGCGCCTCCTCAGGCGGAGTCTTCGACACGTATTCAACCATTCAAGGTGTGGATAATTTCCTCCCGGTTGATGTGTATGTCCCCGGCTGTCCGCCCCGTCCCGAAACCGTGATCGATGCGGTCATGAAGATTCAGAAGATGATCGAGACGGAGTCGTCACAGAAATATAAATAAATCGCATATATCCGTTTGAAATGTTAACGAGTCTATCATATTCATGAACCGCAAAGACGCGAAGGGCGCAAAGTCAAAAAAAAATACGTAATGATGAATTCTTGTTTCTTGGCGTCTTCGCGCCTTGGGGTGAGATTTTATGAATAATACAGGCTAAAGAGCCATGGCGAGCAATCTAGAGCTTATTGACAAAGTAAAGTCTGAATTTAGCAACTCGGTTTTGGAGACCGCCAACCAGTTTGACCAGGCCGCCGTCTCGGTTAAAAGAGAAGACGTTGCGGAAGTCCTCCAGTTTCTGCGGGACGATCCTGAGACGGATTTCGATTTCCTGATTGATGTCTGCGGTGTGGATTACCTGGAAATGGGCGGGATCGAGCGCTATGCCATCGTCTATCAACTCTATTCCTTAAAGCACAGCCACCGCCTTCGCATTAAAGCCTACGTGCCCGAAAATGATCTGAAGATCGACACCGTCTCACATCTTTGGCCTGCCGCAGAATGGGCAGAACGAGAAGTGTATGACATGTACGGCATCGAGTTTAACAACCATCCCGACATGCGCAGGATCCTAAACCCAGACGACTTCGAAGGATTTGCCCTGCGCAAGGATTTTCCCGTCGAAGGAATCGGCTACCGTGAGGATTACGAGAAAATCGAGCGTGCAACCGGCCAGGAAGAAGCAGGTAATTGATGGAAGACGTAAAGCAGCTCGAAACCACGACTGCCGCCCCCGAACCCGACATTCAAGACTTTGTCTACGATCCACATGAGGAGCGCATGCTCCTTAACTTCGGTCCCTCTCATCCGGCCACGCACGGAACCCTGCGCCTCATGATGGAGTTGGACGGCGAAATCGTAATCAAATGCCAGCCGGATCTTGGCTTCCTGCATCATGGCTTCGAAAAATTGGGCGAGTACCGCTCCTACAACCAAGTGGTGACGATTACGGACAGGATGAACTATCTTTCTCCAATGAACAACAATTTTGCCTACATCCTGGCCGTTGAGGAGCTGTTCGACTTCGAGATTACGAAACGCGCACAATATTTCAGGGTTATCCTTGCCGAGCTCTCCCGTATCATGGATCATCTTGTGAATGTTTCTACACAAGCCATGGATCTTGGCGCGTTTACGGTTATTCTTTACCTCTTCCGCGAGCGAGAAAATATCTACAACTTGTTTGAGCTTTTGACGGGAACACGCCTGACTATCAGCTATGCAAGGTTGGGTGGCTTTGCAAGGGATCGGGATATTCCCGACGAATTCTTTCCCCAGCTAAAGCGCTTTGTTTCCGGCTTTCCGAATACCCTGGATGACGTAGATAATTTACTTTCCCACAACAAGATTTGGCTGAATCGCACCAAAGGTGTGGGGATCATTGAAAAAGAAGATGGGATTAATTATGGCATAACAGGACCCTGCTTAAGATGCAGCGGCATTCCACTGGATCTTCGGGTCAGCCAACCCTATTCATCGTATGAAGATTTCGATTTTGATATCCCGATCGGTGAGACGGGTGACACTTATGACAGATACCTTGTGCGCATGGAAGAAATGAAACAATCCGTTCGGATCATCCAGCAGGCTGCGAACAACTTTCCGGAGGGAGAGATCAGTGCGGATTCGGACAGTAAAGTTACCCTGCCTGCCAAAGATGAAGTCTATGGTTCCATCGAAGGGCTCATCCATCAATTTGAGATCATTATGGAGAACCGGGGAACCCAGGCCCCCAAAGGAGAATCCTATGTTGCCACAGAAGCGCCCAACGGTGAACTGGGATTCTTCGTTATCAGCAACCAGGGTCGCGGACCCTATCGATTCCGGGTTAGGCCCCCATCTTTCTACAATTATCAGATTCTCCCCAAATTGATCGAAGGAGGCCTGCTGTCTGATGTGGTGGCGGTATTGAGTAGTTTGAACATTATTGCCGGGGAATTGGACCGGTAATTTGAGCGTTTGTTTATTGATGTCTGAAGAAGAGAGTTATGCGCTGTAATGAATGAGGAAACGACAACGGCAATCAACGAAGAGACTGCCTCAGGGACTATTGAATTTTCCGGCGAAGGCCTGCAGGAGTTGGAGGAAATTCTGCAGTGTTACCCGAATAAGAAAGCCGCAATGCTGCCGGTACTACACCTGGCCAGGCAGGAGTTTAAGACCATCACGCCGGAGGTGATGCAGTACGTGGCGGGATTACTGGATTTGGATCCGATTCGGGTATTCGATGTGGTTTCGTTTTATACCCTGTTCCCCAGCGAGAAAGAGGGCCAATATGTGATCCAGGTGTGTGCCACGCTGTCGTGTGATGTGATGGGCGCAAGGTCGGTTGTAAATCACATTGAAAAGAAACTCGGCATTGAGGTTGGCCAGACAACGGAAGACGGAAAGATCACCCTGAAAAAAGTGGAATGCCTGGGCTCTTGTGGTACGGCACCGATGATGCAGATCAATGATGATTATTACGAGAATTTGACCGAAGAGCGGATCGATGAGATTCTGGATGGCTTGGAGTGAGGAAATCTACATAATGAAATACACACCCCTGAAAACGCATGCGCATTTTCTGTCCCCTATCGAGAGGGGACCACAGGGTCGTGTTCATTGAGCTGATTGAAACCAACTTAAATGGCACAACAGTACTTCCTACATAACAGAGACAATCCCGACTCCAACAAAATAGACTTTTATCTGCAGAACGGCGGGTACAAGGCCCTGGAAACCGTTGTCAAAGAATACTCTCCGGGTGAAGTGATCGAGATTGTAAAAAAGTCCGGGCTTCGCGGCCGCGGGGGCGCCGGGTTTCCTGCGGGAGTAAAATGGGGTTTTGTGCCGAAGTATTCTGACAAGCCCAAATACCTCGTCAGCAATGCGGATGAGTCAGAGCCCGGCACTTTCAAGGATCGCTACATTCTCGAAAAAGAGCCGCATATGCTCCTTGAGGGGATTGCCATCGCATCATACGCGATTCAGGCCAACATCGCTTATAACTATATTCGAGGCGAATTTGTCTACGGCGCAAGGGTTTTCGAGCGCGCGGTACAAGAGGCGGAAGAAAAGGGCTATCTAGGCCAAAACATCCTCGGCAGCGGATTTAATTTGAAGGTCGTGAATCATCGCGGGGCGGGCGCCTACATCTGCGGAGAAGAAACCGGCTTGCTCGAGTCCCTCGAAGGCAAGCGCGGCTGGCCCAGGTTGAAGCCACCATTTCCCGCCGTGGAAGGCGCTTTTAAATGTCCCACAATTGTCAACAATGTCGAAACGCTGGCCAACGTGCCGTTGATCATTAACAATGGGCCGGATTGGTTTTCCAGCATCGGGCCGGACGAAAAGAACACCGGGCCCAAGTTGTATTGCGTTTCCGGCCACGTGAAGAAACCCGGTTTGTATGAATTTCCTATGGGGAAGAATCTCAAAGAACTGATTTATGAAGATTGCGGGGGAATGTTGAACGGCTCTTTGAAGGCAGTTATCCCCGGCGGGTCATCGGTCCCGGTTCTGACTGCAGACGAAATCGACGTGAGTATGGACTTTGATTCTCTCGCGGCCATTGGCTCCATGCTCGGTTCGGCGGGAATTATCGTGCTGGACGAATCGACATGTATGGTGGATGCACTCTTGAATTTGGAGCGCTTTTACGCACATGAATCCTGCGGCCAGTGCACGCCATGCCGGGAAGGGACGACATGGATGGTGAAAATCCTTCAGCGTATCGAGCGCGGCGAGGGTCGCGTGGAGGACATGGATCTGCTTGACGATATCGCCGAAAAGATCAATTTCCGCACCATCTGTCCCCTCGGTGACGCCGCAGCCATGCCGGCCGCCAGTTTCGTCAAAAAGTTTCGAAAAGAGTTTGAGGCCCACGTGAAAAAAGGCAAATGCCCGGTGAAAAAAGACAAAAGCATAAAGGCCACCCATGCCCACGTTTAAGCTGGATGGCAAAGAAATAACGGCTGAGCCGGGTACCTCGATCCTGCAGGCAGCGCTCGATAGCGGCATCGAAATTCCGCACTATTGCTACCACGAAGCCCTGACAGTTGTGGGCAGTTGCAGACTGTGTCTGGTAGAACTGAACAACTCGCCCAAACTTGTGCCTTCCTGTGCCCAGAATGTACAGGACGGAATCGAGGTGCGCACGCACAGCGATACGGTAAAGCAGGCTCGTGAGAGCATGCTCGAGTTTTTCCTCATCAATCATCCTCTCGATTGCCCGATCTGTGACAAAGCTGGCGAATGTGAACTGCAAGACTATACATTCAAGTATGGTTCTTCCCACAGCAGAATGGTGGAAGAGAAACGCGTTCGGCCGACCAAGGATTTGGGCGGTAATATTTTGCTCTATCGCAACCGCTGCGTAATGTGCACCCGTTGCGTGCGGTTCTATGAGGACATTGTTGGTGAATCATACCTCACGGTCGAAGACCGGGGTTATCGCTCGGATATATCCATTTTCCCGGGCAAGGGGTTGACCCACAAAATGACTGGCAACATCGTGGAGATTTGCCCGGTGGGCTGCCTGATCGACAAAGATTTTCTCTTCAATGCCCGGGTGTGGAATCTCGAGACCACCAAGAGCGTCTGTCCGGGCTGCAGCGCCGGCTGCAGCATCAATTTGCAGCACAAGGACAATAAGATCTATCGCATCCGCTCGCGCCAAAACACGCAGGTGAACCAGCAATGGATTTGCGATGATGGCCGTTATCTTTATCATCGCTATGAGAAGCTCGAGCGGATAGGGTTTCCGAAGAAACGCGGCGGCGAAAAGCTCAACAACACCAGTTGGGCCGAAGCGCTTTCCATCATAAGCGACCGGCTTGCCCTGGTGAAACGCTCCAGGGAATCGGAGAAGGTCGCAGTAGTCGGATCGGCTTTTGCCACCAATGAAGAGAACTACCTTCTGTATAAGATCTTCCACGACGAGATCGGCTGCGACAAGTTCTTTGTCTATAATCGCGAGGCGGAAGGTGAAGATGAAGTGATCAAGAGCGGCTTCACGGTCTATTCAGACAAAAGTCCAAATTATTACGGGGCAAAATTGATATTAGGTGAAAGAACAGATTTTTGGAGTGAGATTAAGAACGGGAATATCGAGGTTCTCTATTTTCTGAACGGAGACATAGACATCAAGGTGACGGATCAGCAGAAAGAGCTGCTAAAAAAACTGGATTTTCTCTTCGTTCAGTGTGTCGCGATGAATGATCTGGTAAGACTGGCCAATGTGGCTCTGCCTACCGCCTACTTTGCCGAGCAATCCGGTTCGTATGTGAATGCAAAGGGGCACGTGCAGAAGTTCCAGTCCGCATTGAAGCCGCCATCCGAGACCAAGGAAGGCTGGCAGATATTGGCGGACCTTTACAAGACCTTCAATGGAGGTGTTTCATTTGTCTCTGTGGGCGACGTTGTTAACGATATGGCGCAAAATGTCAGCGCATTCAAGGATATTTCGTTTTTCAAATTGGGCGATGAAGGGCTCAGGATTCGATAGGGATATTCCATGACAGATGTCCTTCTTGATTTGTTGATCATAATCGCCAAGATTGTGATTGTACTGGGAGTAAACTTCACGATTCTCCTGGTTTTGGGCATAGGCGAAAGAAGGATCAGCGCCTACATTCAGGACCGCATAGGGCCAAATCGGGTAGGTCCGAAAGGACTCTTCCAAACGGTTGCAGACGGCGTTAAGTTCATGTTTAAGGAAGATATTATTCCCTATCATGTGGACAAAGTCATATATTTATTGGCCCCGCTAATGGTGCTGGGCCCTGCCTTGATGGCCTTCGCCGTGATTCCATTTGGCGAGAGCTTTTCCGCCCTGGGCAGGCAAATCCATCTACAAATTGCCGATCTGAACGTTGGCCTTCTCTACATC
>JAUXJX010000546.1 GCA_030624545.1 Bacteroidota bacterium
ATCTTTCACGGCTACAGCCTGAACGATATTATCATTTGGGTCAACTGTAATAATCTTGCCATTCCGGAGCACCAAATCAGCCACGGTTTGCCCGGAGCATGGTCGGGGGAAAGGCTAACACCACAAGCGCTGCCGTCAGCACACTAATGTCGGTCAAAACGATTAGCGAAAATTTGCGCCGTTTCATATTGTCCTCCTCATTCAACAAGTTACCCTATTTGATTTAATCTGGATCGCTGGACATGGGTGTTGCGCAGCATAATATTTGACAGGAACAGACAGAAGAACGAAAAAGGATTGAAACTGTTGTAAGTACCGATCATAGAACCGGGAATTGTCGTACTCAACTCAATGGGTAATAATAGCCAATATACATGGTGTTCCACGGATAGTCAAGGCTATTGATTGATTTGTGGGTTGTTTTTGAATTTTTCTTGTTTGCGGCGAAATCCCGGGCAGACTGGTGTCTAGTCCTGTGATTCAACAATCAGAAATTATCATACCGTAATTATCCCCAATTCGCCCCATGATCTTTCGTCCACATTGATTTTCTTATTGCATCTTCTTCAATTCTTCCGAAGAAATTGGATCAGGAACCGGATTCCTGATCGGTGTTACCGTTTTTAGATAAGCAAAAATGGCCCTGAGATCCTCCATTGTAAGACTGGCCATTCCGAACGATGGCATGGGTAACAGATGGATTCTACTGCTCATGGCATTGAGAAAATCATCTTCCGTCCATGAACCCACGCCGGTTTCTCGATCGGGAGTCAAATTTTTCGCAAAGCTGACCCCCCAACCTCCGACATAGGCCGTAAATTGGTCATTGGAAAGGAACCACTTTCCGGAACTGATTTGACCAAGATCGATTTCAGGGAGTTCGGCGCTTTCAGGATGGCCAGATAAGAGCTTTGCTTCGTCCAGGGTTGTGCCTTCAGCGGTCATGATCTTTGGAGAATGACAGTCATGACACCCGGCAAGTTCAACCAAATACTTGCCCCTGCCAATCATTTGCTGCAGGGCCGGACTTTTCTCGTCTTGACCGGATGTGCAATTGATTTGAATAAATGTCAAAACCGTGAATCCTGTTGAAATGAACCCAACAATCGCAGTCCTTTTGCTCATAAAATCCTCCCATAATGAAAATGATGATCCTGTATGATTTCGAGGCCAAAGCCTCGGGAGTTGCCTTCGCCTGTACGAACTTATTCCGCTTTCATAATAATATTTGCTTGCACTGACTTGCTCAACTAAAAACGAAGGAATGGTAGGGACAGGCAAAATAAATCTGCGATTGACTGGAGAGCTCCAGGAAGATACTTTTTAGACCAAATTGGGATTTAGTAGTTTCTTTAGTCACTTGGCTGAAATAAAGACTGACTTATATTCGCTGTAATGCTCCAGAGCCGCCATGCCCTGTTCACGTCCGATGCCGCTCTGCTTCATGCCGCCAAAGGGCGCTTCAATGTGCACACTGCTGTTGCTGTTTACCGATATCATCCCGGTTTCCATTGCACGAACTACTCGTAACGCACGCGCAATATCCCTGGTCCAAACCGAGCCGGAGAGGCCGTATTTGCTGTCGTTGGCAATGGCGATTGCTTCGTCCTCCCCGTCGAATGGCATGATGGCCGCAACCGGTCCGAATATCTCTTCCTGCATAATGCGCATATCGCTGTCCACCTCAACATAAACAGCCGGCGTTAGAAAATTTCCCTGATCAAGAGGTGACTCTGTCGGGATTTCCCCTCCACAAACCCTTCGTGCTCCTTCGCCATCACCAATATCCAGGTAGCCGCATACGGACTCGCGCTGCTGCGGTGTAATTAGAGGCCCCATTTCCGTGCTTTCGTCGCCGGGGTTGCCCAACTTTAGAGTTTTTGTGCGCGCAACAAAGAGCTCGACGAATTCCTCGTAAATGGGCTGCTCAACCAGAATTCTGCTGCGCGAACAACAATCTTGACCGGCATTGTCGTATACAGCAAATATTGAAGATTCGATGCATTCCTCGAGGTCTGCATCGGCAAAAATGACATTGGCCGATTTGCCGCCCAATTCCAACGAAACCCGTTTGATGTCGCCTGCAGCCATCTTCATGATATTGACACCGATTTCGGTCGATCCCGTGAAGGAGATTTTCTTCACCAGCGGATTTTGAACCAGGGCCGCCCCCGCTATACTGCCCGGACCGGGCAACACGTTCAAAACTCCCTCCGGCAGACCGGCCTCCGCGGCGATATCCGCAAGCGCCAACGCGCTCAGAGGCGTGACGCCAGCCGGTTTGACTACAACCGTGTTGCCCATAGCCAACGCGGGGGCGATCTTCCAACAGCTGATAAGCAGCGGGAAATTCCATGGCGTAATGAGCGCGCACACACCAACAGGTTCCCGGAATGTCAGGCAGGTGCCGGATGAAGCAACCGGGATTGTCTGCCCGTAAAACTTGTTGACGGCCCCGGCATAATATTCGAAGGTATTGGCGACGGCCTGGATTTCCCCTCGCGAGGCATTGATCGGCTTCCCCACGTTCTGCGTCTCGATTTGTGATAAAAACTCGGCCTTATCCCGAACCATATTCGCAATGCGCTGAAGCA
>JAUXJX010000386.1 GCA_030624545.1 Bacteroidota bacterium
ACAGGCCTTGAGGTGGAAGCTCTCGATGGGGCTCCTGGCGTTTACTCAAGCCGATATGCCGGGGGAAACGCAAGTTACGCAGAAAACATTACAAAACTGCTCAGGGATATGAGGAATATCCCCGGTGAGAATCGTGGCGCTCGTTTTCGCTGTGTGATGGCTCTTGCCGACGGCAAGCAGGTATCAACTGCTGAAGGCCGATGCGATGGTGAGATTTTGCGTGCCTCCAAGGGCCATGGCGGGTTCGGCTACGATCCGGTATTCTTCGTTCCTGCCCAGAATCAGACATTCGCAGAAATGACAAAGGAAGTAAAAAATAGAATAAGCCATCGCGGCAAAGCGCTCGAGAGAATCAGGCCAATGATCGTCCAGCTTTTTGAAGTGGCTGCGGACTGAATCAACTAGAGCCAACCGTGTCCTTTGGAAACATCTGCGAACACCGCCAATGTTCCATCAAACAAAGAGATTTGACAATCCTAATGTTGATTTTTCCCACATTAGGGACTATATTTTGACTTCGCAAATCGGGGCGTAGCGCAGTCCGGCAGCGCATCTGCTTTGGGAGCAGAGGGTCGGAGGTTCAAATCCTCTCGCCCCGACCATTTTTTTTCCAGGACCCGGGTTTATCGGCAGATATTAACCACCGTTTGAAAATCCTTTATTTTGCGGTACAAATATTGCGGAGGACTTGTCTGAACAGATGCTTGAAGTGTCAGATCGGAGGTCCGTGTACAATTGGAATCATATGCTTTAGCCAACTCGAGATCAAAATTGCCGTCCTATGCAGATATTCTGAATAAGTACGTTGGGGCCGCAGGCAAGCTAACGCGGTTTAAGGGCGAATTCCACCGCTTCCGGGTCGCCTTTAAGGTAAATGACCCCTCCGTAGTGAAAGAGATGCGCCAGCAGGGGGCTGAGTTGTATACCCTCGTCGAAGTAGGCGACGACTATGTTGCCTTTCAGACCTCCAACACGAAGGTTTACCTTCCCATTTACTCCGTAGTCCTTGAAGATTAGATGGGCGAAATCCATCCTCTCTTTTGAGCCTTCCGGATTTTTCTGAAAATTTTACTTGACAAGCCAAAAATTTTTTATTATTATTGAACAAATGTTAATAGCCACTGAACAAATGTTCAAGCCATGCAGAGTAATCTAAGTCAAACATCGATGCTTGTAGAGGCTGCCCGCCTCTATTATGAGCATCAGTTCAGTCAGCAGCAGATCGCGAATAAGTTAGGCGTTTCGCGGCCTGGTGTTTCTCGCTTGCTGCAGCAGGCCCGCAACCGTGGGATCATTCGCATCGAAATCATCGATCCAGCTCGAATAGGAACTCAGCTAGAGGCTAGGCTGCTGAAGAAATTCGATTTGAAAAAAGTTGTGGTCGTGCCCAATGGCGATGAAGACGCGGCCGTTGTAAAAAGAAGACTGGGACAAGCTGCAGCTAACATGCTGGACCAGCTTGTTGCCGAGGGGATTATTCTGAGTGTCTCCTGGGGAACCACGATGCAGGAGGTGGCCAGGCAAGTGCGAAGCAGGGCGGTCAAAGA
The DNA here is from genome assembly GCA_030624545.1 of Bacteroidota bacterium. GTDB lineage: Bacteria > Zhuqueibacterota > JdFR-76 > JdFR-76 > DREG01 > JAUXJX01. The sequence continues at coordinate 1,548 of JAUXJX010000386.1, forward strand.
CATGATCGTCGTGCAGTTAAACGGCGGCATATCTCGCGCCGAATACGACACCCACGCAAGCGAGATTGCCCAGAAAATTGGGGAGAAATATCGTGCGATTCCTTTTTTGCTGCCCCTTCCCGCTGTCGTGGATCGGCCCAACGTAAAGCAGGCGATAGTTTCGGATAAGAATATTGCCCGCACACTGGAATTGGCGCGGAATGCGAAAGTCGCCATTTTCACGGTCGGTTATTTTGACTATGACTCTGTTTTGGTGAAGGCCGATTATTTTGAGCCTCAGGAAGTGGATGATCTCCTGGAGGTTGGCGCGGTTGGCGACGTTTGTTCTCGAATCATAAACTATCACGGCAAAATTTGTTCAGACGAATTGAATTCCCGTACGATTGGAATTGAACTGGAAGAACTGCGCAATAAGCCCTATTCCATCGCCGTCGCCGGAGGGAGGAGAAAGTTTCAGGCCATAAAGGCAGCCCTGCGAGGCAGGCTTTTCAATGTTCTGATCACAGATGAATGGGTTGCACGGGAACTGGTGGAAGAGTAGAAAATATTAAACCATGGATTCACACGAATTTTCACGGATAAGAAAAACAAAACTTACTCATAATGGCTGAAAACAAGAAAAGACTGATCGCTATCGGCTCTGATCACGCCGGATTCAATCTAAAGGAAGTTCTGAAACAGTTCCTCATCCAGCAGGGATATCCTGTAACCGATTGCGGAACGACGAGCACCGAATCCGTTGATTATCCAAAATTCGCCTTTGCCGTGGCCGAGAAGGTTTCGGCTGGAGAGACAGATTTCGGGGTTGTTGTAGATGGGGCCGGAATAGGTTCTGCCATGGTTGCCAATAAGGTAAAGGGCGTGAGGGCCGCGCTTTGTTACGATGTCTCGACAGCTAAAAACGCCAGGGAGCACAATAACGCCAATGTGTTGACAATGGGGGCCGGGCAAATCGGCGCCGAACTAGCGAAACAGATCGTGGTAACTTTTCTAGCAAAGGAGTGTACTGTGGATCGCCACCTACGCCGCGCAAAGATGATAGATGAACTGGATCTCCGGAGAGCCGGTAGTTCCCCGGCCGTGCAAGATAGCATCACGGTTAAACGGGCGAATCTGCTGGAATTAACGAGTGAGGATCTGGCGCGTATCGCCGAACGTGTTGGAGAGTTGGTGGCAAAAGGCACTGATGAGCCGGCGCAGGGGAAACAGTGTGGTACAAACATGATCTGCCGGTGCGGCATGTGTGTTGAAAGAACACCCGAGACCATCCGGCAATTCCTCGACTACGGCGTTGACCGTATTGGCTTTCATGATGCCACCGGCGGCGAATGCGTTCCCGAAGACATCGCCCGCTGCCTGGATCACACTCTTCTAAAGCCGGAATCTTCGGAAGCTGATATCAAGGAGCTTTGCGCAGAAGCCAGGCAATACAATTTTGCTTCCGTCTGTGTCAGCTCAAGTTATGTTCCCCTGGCGGCCGCAGAGCTTGCCGGGACGCCTGTTAGAGTATGCACGGTGGTCGGCTTTCCTTCCGGGGCACACATGGCGGAAATCAAAGCTATGGAAGCCCGGAGGGCGATTCGCGAGGGCGCAAAAGAAATCGATATGGTGATCAATATCGGCGCCTTGAAGAGCGGAGATGACGAGCTGGTTTACCGCGATATTCGCATGGTCTGTGAAGCATGCGAAGACGGCAATGCGGTGAGTAAGATCATCATCGAAGCCGCTCTCTTAACAGATGATGAGAAAGTTCGTGCTTGCGAGCTGGCGCAGAAAGCACGGGCAAATTATGTGAAAACATCCACCGGTTTCGGACCCCACGGCGCGACTGCCGAAGACGTGGCTCTGATGAGCCGCGTCGTTGGGCAAGCTGGAATTGGCGTAAAGGCAGCCGGCGGAATCAGG
>JAUXJX010000229.1 GCA_030624545.1 Bacteroidota bacterium
AAATGTAGCATCCTTAGTGAGCTTGCCGGAAAGAAATCCGTTGGCCAAGGATTCTCTCGCGACAATACCGATATTGTTCCTGCCAAGGTCTTCAATCAATTTAGTCGCTTCTCGATTAAGAAGACTGTAGACAACCTGAATGACGTCAATTTTTCGCTCATCAGCCCAATCACGAGCCATTTGCTGCGTATCCTGGAACATGGATATGGAGTGTCCGATGAATCGTATTTTACCCTGATCTCTTAAGTCATTCAGCGCTCCCCAGACATCATCATGGATTTCGTTGGCACTGAAAGGCGAGTGAAAAAACAGGATATCGATGTGATCAGTTCCCAGGCGATGCAGGCTTTCTTCAACTGAGGTCTGAGCACGACGTGCATGAAAATTTGGTCGGTTTTCTTCAGCAGGATTCCTTCCGAACTTGCTCGATAGGATGACCGCATCGCGCTTCCCTGCCAGTCCCCTGCCGAGAATTTCTTCGGCGACCCCATCACGTTTGCTCGTTCCGTAAAGCGGGGCCGTATCGAAAAAATTGACGCCAGCGTCAAGTGCGGCCTTTATTGTATTCAACGCGTCCGATTCCGTCACTTCACCATAAACCTGTGAGGCGAAGGCCCAGGTCCCTAATCCAATCTCACTGCAGCGGAGTCCAGTCCGACCTAGAGTGCGATATTTCATGGCTTAATCTGCTCTATTAGTTTGTTTATCTTCGGTATGGAGTTTTGCAGAAAAACCCTCAACATTTTTGCCCCTTCTTCGGCCGATGCTTTTCTCGGGTCTTCCCCCCATACGCCGTCATCATCCAGGGTTGTCTCACGCTCAGGAGGAAGAGACGCCAAATCGACCAGCTCATTTCTGAACAATAATTGGAATGACGTTTCACCCCTGGCAGCATGATTTGCTGGGAATGAACCCTCGAGAGGTTCGGAATCCGGAAATGCCCAAAGTCCGACACTCGGATATTCTCGTGCGAACTCCCCGGCAGCATTCCGGATTGCTTCGACATGCCGCTCGCCATAATGGCCTGTTACCAGCACGATGACCTTAAATCCCTCATCTGCAAGTTGGGCAAGGTATTCATAGCAAAGCTTTGCCACCGTTTCGGCGCTGTGTTCTAATGTGTGGCCGAAGCCCTTGTACGGCTTTATTGTGTCCGTGCCAACATAGACTGGCGGTAACACAACACCACCGGTTTTTTCCGCCAGTGCCTCGCAGAGTCCATTTGCTTTTATTCCATCAAGGCCAATGGGTGCGTGGTAACTGTGCCACTCCAGTGCTCCCCACGGCAGGTAGGCGACGGGAGCATCGTGTCGTATTTCCTCAATTTGCATCGGTCGAAGTTCTTCATATCGACCCCATTTTTTCTGATTCAAAATTGCTTCCGGTCTGGATGATATGGTTGAAATTGTGAACTGAATGATTTATTGGCTTCCCTGTCAATCATTATATGCAAATTATCTGTCAATTCCAATTAATTGGTTTCTGTACATTTTGACTGTTGATTGCAATTTGTCTTGTCAGGCAGGAGATCAGTATTTATAATGCTTTTGGAGATCAGGCATGATGTAGCGGAGTAAATGCTCCACATCAGAACTGTTGCGTGTCAGCAAAGGTATTGGAAATGAATGAAAAGAGAATCAATGAATTGGCCACAATCTACAATGCGAGCGCCACCGGAAATGAACAAGCCCTGCAGCAGGCAAAGGAAACCTTCCGGTTGCTGATAAAGCTCTATCGTACATCCGGGATTGACCAAAACGAAGAAAGTCGGTTTTTGCAGAAGACTCACTAATTTATATCCCAAATTGGACGAGTTCTTCGGCACTACTTATTTCACAAATTGTCGGGTGTCTTTCTGACCAATCGACTATTCCCAGGAACATACGATAGCAATCAAATTTGAAATAGGCCACAAGCCAGCGCTTTCCGGCACGGCGAATTACCTCCATTGCAGTAATACCTTTCTCCAGCGCTGCCGGCTCTTGATCCGGCCAATGATATGGATTGTCTGAAATCACATATGACCAATATTCGTGATGACCGCCAAAAAAGAGCAGGTACCTGTCATCTAGTTCCTGAACGTTGCTCGACTCACAGTGATTCAATTTTGAAAACGTATATGCAGGGCCCCGGTCTGTCCAATTGACAAGATCGTTAGATGTGGCCCGGGCAACACAGCCTTTGCCATCCTTGGTCACAGCGGTGTAGTACAATGAATATTCATCGCTCCATTTGCAGATATGCGGATCACGGCAGGCCGACCCTTTTTCCGTAGGACAAAATGCCCATTCGAATTCCTCCGGCCTAATGACAGGACGGTCTGAGATTCGCTGCCAATTCTGCAGATTTTCCGATGTCGCAACTCCAATTCGCTGGGTATTGTCAATAGCGCAACCTGTGTAGAACATCCAGAAAAGATCATCTTTCTTCAGGACGAATGGAGCGAACACATGACCATTATCCCAGGAATCCGGTTGAATGTAGAGGCATGGCTCCAGTGTTTCCCAGGTTTGAAAATCGCCGGTGGTTGCATGCCCAAACCAGACCTCGTTGCCGGGCAAGCAGCAAGACACGCCTGGCGTGCCGGCGATGTGAAAGAGATGGAATAAACCATCTGCTTCAATGAGGCAAAAATCCTTCAAATAAAAGCCTTGCGGTGCGTATCCAACCTTGAGCCAATCCTCCTGATGCTCACTATATTTTCTAAGCGCATCAAGATAGCACTCATAATCCAGATTTTTTATAGCCATAACTTGCAGGTCCTCTTCCTTTTGAAAAAATATCTTGCAATACGATTGCAATATCTACTAATTGATAATGTGAAATGCTCATGTCGGCTTTCAATCCATATCATGTTTCGGTTTAAATATTATACAAACTTTTATCCATATTCAAAATAGATATGTCTGTCGCGTTTCTGTATTTCCTATCAACCTTTCTCAGCCTTGGGAGCCTAATGAATTCTCAGCACCAAACAAAGTCACCAGGCGGCCAGGCCACGGCAAGCCCGACCGCTGAAGCGTTCCGAGAGAGCGGCTCTAATAATCCCACACTTTACGTCGTTACACGCAGCACGCAAAAGTTTCGCATTGGCGGCAGGGACAATCCAACCGTGGGTTTGTTCACGACAACAGACCGCGGAAAATCCTGGCAGCATTGGGGCTGGCATTACACAAAATGCTTTTCGGTTGCCATTGAGCCTGGCAGCGATGGCAATGTCCTTTATCTGGCTTGCGGAAATGGCGTTCAGAAATCGACCGATGCAGGAAACAACTGGGTCATCACCACAGGCTGGGAAATGACGGAATGCTTGAAAGTGGCTATTGATCCTGCAAATCCGCAGACCGTCTATGCGGCCACGGCATATGGAATTTTTCGCAGCGATGACGGTGGCAAAACATGGCAGGAAAAAAATGACGGTTTCGAAAGCACCTTTACGTCCTCTGTGATCGTTGATCGCGGGAATCCCGCTACCCTCTACGCAGCAACAGAGGCGGGCGTTTACGTCAGTACAAATCGAGCCGAAACCTGGAAACTCCTGGGACTTGAAGGCAAAGGAATCAGGACCATCGTCCAGAGCCGCCACGCCGTAAAAACACTGATGGTCGGTACGGAGGACGATGGGATTTCTGTATCGACTGATTCTGGTGAAAATTGGAGCGCCCTTAACGAGGGACTGGAGAGCCTGACGGTCTATTCTCTAGCCTTGGATCCGAACAATGAGCGCATCCTTTATGCCGGAACCTTCAGAGGGGGTGTGTTTAAGAGCGTGAATGGCGGAGAATCATGGAAGAGCATAAATGAGGGTCTTTCAATTCTTGATATCCATGCCCTGCTGGTTGATCCGACCGATAGTAATATCGTTTATTGCGGTACCCTCGGTGGCGGCGTATTCCTCAGTGAAGACGCGGGAGCCCACTGGAAATTTATCGGCCTGGAAACCTCGCAAGTCTGGGATTTTGCCGTGGAATAAATAAAGGCCAATCCCGATTTGTTCGGGACTGACCTTATCCTGTTTTCCCGATTCATGATTCTAACGCAGCAAACTCATCTTCACGCGACACTGAAGACATAACAGGGATGAGAACTCTGAAAGATATTGATTGTGCTTTTGTATGTATGAATTTGCCTTATACCATGACAGTTGATCGAGCGGCATCTGCTGTGCCGGAGATGAAGCCGAAAGCTGTGTTTCCATAGCATTATAGAAGAACAGGCGGATTCAGTGATGTTGACAAGTTTAGGCAATTGGTCAGCAAGAACAAGAAAATCGAAGTAAAATTATTAGATTGGTACCCGTAATACACCCCAGGAGAACAGATGTGACAAGCTCGAGAGAACGCGTCAACTGTGTATTGAGCCATGAGGAACCGGATCGTGTTCCACTTGATCTGGGAGGTAGCGGCGTGACGGGTATGCAGGCAAGCACCGTGTACAAATTGCGCCAGGCGCTAAAGCTGGACTCCCAGGAAACCCCGGTCAAGATCGTGGAGCCTTACCAGATGCTGGGAGAGATTGCACCTGATCTCATTGATGCCCTTGGCGTAGATGTCGTGGGTTTTGGGCCCACAAAGACGCTATTTGGGTTCAGGAATGAAGGTTGGAAACAGTGGACTCTTTTCGACGG
>JAUXJX010000025.1 GCA_030624545.1 Bacteroidota bacterium
ACCCAAACGAAGATTCCAGCTTCTGGATCATTCGGCAAATTGGCTCAGAAGAAATGCAGTTTGACCAGCCCGGCTCTTTTCTTTCCATACCGTTCTGACTGTCTAACCTCTTCCCTCAAGTCCTCATTTTCGATTAAGATGATTAGGATCGTTTTGCTTTTCTTCTGAATTTTCCTATCTTGTACATGAGAATACGTGATTACGAAACGGTCAACCTTGCCGGTTGCAGCAATTGTCTGAGAAATTTAGTCTCGCCATATCCATTCTAAACGGCCCATTAATTGGCCTGGCCGCAATACTATTTCTAATTGGGGTCGTTCTTGCCGATTCCGTAATTGAACGCAATATCCGCTGGCTGATCGCCTACCCCTCCTGGATGTATCAAAAAGTCGAAAAACTTTTGGACCGGTTTTCCGGGATGTTTTTCTTGTTCTTTTTCATTTTTGTTTTCAACTCTTTAAATCTCTTTCTTGGTTTTGCCGCCGGCTTCCTGGTGGTCCTTCCATTTATCCTGGCAATTTGGATGGGTCTAAATATTGGCATTATTTTGAGGCAGACCATTGAAAATGGCAGTATCCTTATGCTGTTTCTTAACCCTGTCGCCTTGGTTGAATTGCCTGCAGGGTGGATCAGTTTTTCGCTTGGCATTGAGACAGGAATGCATTATTTCGTTACGAATGAATTTTCCGCATTAAAGCCGGTCTTTATGGATCGTATTCCTGTTTTTGGCCTGATCGTTTTGCCGCTTTTGGCCATCGCCGGTCTCATTGAGTCGGCCATGATTCGTTATTTGCGAAAAAAGGTTGATGTTGATAGTCAATGATAATGCCATGTCATCGCATGGCAGATGGGAGACATAGGCGTGGCCGATCGCGTAAAACAGATAAAGCTAATCGTGAATCCCAATTCTCAACGGATGAAAGTTACGCTGTTCCTCCAGTCTATCGTAACCAGATTTGAAAAGGGCGGATGCAAAGTCGACGTCTATAAGACGGGGGGGGGTGGAGATGCAACTGATGTCGCCCGGGAAGCTGCCAAGTCCGGAGATTACGAAGTGGTGGTGGCGGGGGGTGGTGACGGAACCGTGAATGAAGTGTTGAACGGACTGATGCCTAATCCAATCAAGATGGGCATTCTGCCGCTGGGCACAAGCAATGGCTTGGCACGGGAACTCAATATTTCGCTCAATCCCTTCAAGGCGGTGGATGCCATCCTGAATGGGCATTCAACCAAAATAGACGTCGGAATTGCGAATGGTCGCTATTTTGGTATTATGGTGGGATGTGGTTTCGATGCTTATGCCATCGAAAAAACCAATCTACGCCTTAAGCGCTTTGCCGGGAAGTATTCATATGTATTTGCAGCAATCAAGAGCCTATACCGGTACAAATCCAATCGAATTAGGTTGATTGTGGATGGTCAGCCATTGGACGAAGATGCCGTATTTGTTGTGGTAAGCAACGCTCGGCTTTATGGAGGCAGGTATCGACTTACGCCAAATGCTTCGGTAGATGACGGCATGCTTGACGTATTCGTGTATAAAGGCAGGAGCATTTATCGTTTTCTTTATCTCGCCATCAAAATGTTAATGAAGAGACAACTTGATTCTTCCGACACGGTCTGCTTACGAGCCAAGAATCTGCTGCTCTATGCAAAAGACCGTGTGCCTTATCAAGCTGACGGCGACGCACTTGGTGAACTCCCGGTGCAAATTCACATCTTGCCGTTGGCTCTGGAGATTGTTGGAACGGGTGCGGCAGAAGATGCAGAGTCCATCAAAAGCAACTAAAAGGCTAAGCTGACCTTGCAATTATCTGGTTTGCTCTGATGATCCGATATTCTAATTAGCTTGAAGTTAGCTTTCTATTCAACACTGGGGCAATAGACTAGGAAAAAGACCCGGGTCAAGATATGGTCAATCAGCAGGCAACAGCAAATCCATATAATTTCTTGTATTGCCCGAGGTGCGGTTCCGCGTTGCGAATTTCGATGTTGGAGAATGTCCCCCGGCTACAGTGCGAAGGTTGTCTGTTCGTTTTCTACCAGAATCCGGTGCCGGCTGTGGGGGCGGTAGTGCTTCATGATGGACAATTACTGCTGGTGCGACGCAAATACGAACCGCGGGTCGGCTACTGGTCGCTTCCTGCCGGGTTTGTCGAGTATTCCGAAACGGTAAAAGAAGCCCTGGTTCGAGAGGTCAAAGAGGAGACCAATCTGGACATCGAAGTGGGGGAATTATTCGATGTCTACAGCTCAAGCGACGACTCGCGCCACAGTATTGTGCTGATTGTATATTGGGCGAATGTCACAGGAGGAGAACTAAAGGCAGGGGATGATGCGCTTGAGGTAGCCCATTTCCCCCTGGACGGTCCTATGCCGGAGATCGCCTTCTACTCGCATGTCAAAGCCATAAGCCGGCTGCAAAGAGAGTTTATGGCTTGAATTAGCCTGAATTATTCACCGCAGAGGTCGCTGAGAACGCAGAAATTATATAAAAACAAACAGTTAAGCTAACTCATTGATTTGCCAAATAGTGTAGAACGAAATGCAAGAAATACTAAGAAATACTATGCTTAAGTCTCATGAAAACAAACTCTGTGCCCTCTGCGCGCTCTGCGGTTTATGAATTAGCCAGGTTAGATCTTCAAAAGCTGCATAGTAATTGATCTTCCTTTGCTTGACTCACGATTTTCTTAGAGAAGAAGTCCTTCATGACTTTTCAGGAGATATGAATGAATCCTGCCGTTATCTTTCTACTGATCTGGTTTTTCCTCATGGGCTGTGGTAATCAACCCGGTAGTGACGCGATGATGGATATGGACAAACTGAAATCTCTTCTGGAAGCAAAAATTCAAGATTCCGGAGCGGAGGTTGGCCTTGCATTCGAGGACCTTGAAACCGGTCGAACCATTCTGATTAATGCAGACCGGATGATGCATGCCGCCAGCACAATGAAGGTTCCCGTCATGATTGAGGTATTCAAACAAGCTGGCGAGAACAAATTTTCGCTCGGCGACTCGCTACTCGTAAAGAACGAGTTTCGCAGCATAGTGGATGACAGCCTGTATTCGATGGATTTGGGAGAGGATTCAGACGAATCACTGTATGAGTTGATCGGGGGAAAATCCACCATTCGGCAGCTAATGTTTCAGATGATTACTGTGAGCAGTAACCTGGCTACTAATATTCTGATTGACCTGGTCGATGCAAAACGAGTCATGGCGACCCTGGCTGAATTTGGAATTAATCAGATGCAGGTGCTGCGTGGGGTGGAGGATCTAAAGGCATATGAACAGGGTCTCAACAATCGGACCAATGCCAAGGACATGATGATTGTCATGGAGGCCATCGCAACCAACGCGGCAGGAAACCCACAAGCATGTTCCGATATGATTGATATTTTATCGGCTCAGAAATTTCGAGATAAGATCCCCGCGGGAATCCCTGGGAGCATTAGAGTGGCAAACAAGACCGGCTCAATTACCAAAATCGATCATGATGCGGCAATTGTATTTCCAGCTGGCCGAAAGCCCTATGTTCTTGTTATCCTTACACGCGGAATCGAACAGCACGAAGCGGCGTATGAGTTGATTGCCCAACTTTCTAAGATGATATATCAGGCTATTGTTGGCGAACCGACAGATGGATTTTCAAGCAGTTCCTGAATGATGTTCAGGAGCGAGTCTCTTTTGCTCTTGTCCTTTTCGATGTCAAAGCGATCCGTATTAATGATCAAAAGATTATGAGAATTGGCCAGCTTTTTGGCCCAATATTCATAGCCCAGGTTCAGTTCGTGCAAGAATTCCGCAGTGATGCCCATCTCGAAATCCCGACCTCTATTTCGGATTCTGGAGAGAAGAGTCCATGTGGTAGCACGAAGATATATGAAGAGGTCAGGCTGCGGCAGAAAGGTTTTGAAGCTTTCAAACAGTTCGAGATAGTTTTGGAAATCCCGTTCACTCAGAAATCCCTGTTTGTTGAGTATTCGAGCAAAAACCTCGGGATCCTCATGGATTGAACGGTCCGTTACGCCCGAGGTCGTGCTCCTGTTGATTTCCATTTGGTCCTTAAATCGATGGATGAAAAAATAGATCTGTAGGTGAAAGCTCCATTTTTTCATATCGGCGTAATAATCCGGAAGGTAAGGATTATCAATTACCTTTTCATAATAAACCTTCCAACCGAAATGCTCGGCAAGCATCTCCGCAAAGGTGGTCTTCCCAACTCCAATATTGCCTACAACAGAAAGGAAATATTCTTTTGGATTGGACTTCAATTATCCTCCCGGCCGTGGATTTGTTGCTAATGTCAATAAAAAAGGCGTCAAATGCAAGTAATAAGCCTCATGGTAAAGACGTCCAGGAATTTCAGTCTCGTTGCGGATTGATTCCACTTATGCGTTCTTCAACCAGGAGACACAATTAATGAACCCGGTTAACCAACTTGTGGTGAAGATTCTGCCTGTCTTACCCCGCTCCCTCGTCAGTCTCGTTTCCAGGCGATATAGTGCCGGAGAAGGATTGGAAGACGCTATGGAAATGTCTCGCCAGTTAAACGCAGAAAAAGCATGCGTCACGATGGACGTTCTAGGTGAGAACATCACCAAATTGGAGGATGCCGATGCGGCCAAAAACGCCTGCCTCGATGTTTTGGATGCAATAAATAAGAATGAAATCGAAGGGAACATTTCAATCAAGCTGACTCAGTTGGGACTGAAGCTGGACAAATCTTTCTGCATTGAAAATGTCAGAGAAATTGTCGACCGGGCAAAATCTTATGATAGTTTTGTACGCATTGTCATGGAAGATTCGACCTGCACGGATGACACCATCGAGATATGCCTGCTGATGCGAGATTATTATGAGCAGGTGGGCACGGTGATTCAGGCCTATCTAAAACGGAGTGAAGAGGATGTTCTCATGCTCGCCGGACGGAATGTGAATCTGCGCATCTGCAAGGGCATTTATCAGGAATCGGAGAAAATTGCCTACAAAGATCCGGACAGAATTCGGCACAACTTCATACAGTTGGTCAAGATCCTGATGAAACAATCCGTATATGTTGCCATTGCGACCCACGACCCGCAATTGGTGAATCACTCGCTTTCATTGATTGAGGCAGGCGAATTGCCGACCTCCGCATACGAATTTCAGATGCTGCTGGGAGTGGCAAAAACACTTCGGAATGAACTGATTCTGAAAGGACACAAACTCCGTGTGTATGTCCCCTTTGGCCGGCATTGGTACGCCTATTCGGTCCGCCGCTTAAAGGAGAACCCGCAAATTGCCGGATATATTCTCAAGAACCTATTCAGAAGATAGCCAAGCCGCTGAATTCTCCCTTCAATGGAATAACCGATTTTTCTACACTATATTTTAAGAATTTATATAGAATACTGATTGTTTCTTTAAGGACATGAGTCCACTTAGGAAATCTGCCGGGTGCATCGATTCATCAAAATCATTCTTGTTCTATTTCCACTCCAGGGCGTTGCGCAGCCCCAAATCGATGTGGTCTTTCCTCAACCGGACCAGGCGCTGAAACAAAGTGACTCCCATTTTATCTACGGAAATGTTCAGCCTGCCAATGCAAAATTTTGGATTAATGATAAATCTGTTTCCCTGTATAAGAAAGTCGCTTTTATGGACTTTATGCCGGTAACGTCAGGCAAATTTGTATTTCACTGCAAAGCCGTCGCTAATGGAGATACTGCGTCCTACTCGCTTCCTGTAAGCATCTCCAAACAAATCCAACTGCCGGCAGACTCTCTCGCTATAGATTTTGCTTCTATTCAACCCAATGCAGTCCTAATTCTAATTCCAGGTGATGAGCTTGTAGTTTCCCTGCGAGCCACGCCGGGATGCAAGGCGCAGTTTCGTATTGAAGGCATGAACGACTGGTATCCTCTAATTTCGGAGAACGATCAGTCCGATTTCTACTCAGGATCCCTGTTTGTGGCCGCTCAACAAGAGGATCCCCCCGCAACAAACGGTGACGATATTGGAGTATTTCAAATTACAGAATCCGAGGCGATTGTGAACAGCAAGATTGAAATTCAACTGCAGAACTCTGAAAGAGATTTGCTCAGCCATGTATTCGGCAAGATCAGTTTTTTACCTGCTCCAATTAACCGAGTTGTCGAGCTACTGCCGGAGATAACAATCTTACGAACTGAGCCGGAATCAAAGCGGAATCCTTACCTTCCGCGAGGAATCAAACTCCTCATAACCGGAAAAAAAGGAGAACTTTGGCGAGTTGCCCTGGACGAGAAAGAGTCCGGTTGGCTTGAAGACGGCGCCTTTGCATGGCTGCCCAAAGACACGAAAATTCCCCAAAGCGGCCTCAGTTCTATACATATAGAGAAGACCACCGGATATACGAGAATGATCTTTCCTCTTCAAATGAAACTACCTTTCCACGTGGAAGAGAAACGCGGCTCTTCAGAATTATGCTTGACCATTTGGGGTGCTCAGCCCTATTCTGGTTCAATGATTGATACCGGTAACGATGAAATCATAAGGGACATCTCCTGGAGTGATTCGGAAACCGGATCAATGCGATTCGTAATCAAGCTTAATCTGCGTCAGAATTGGGGATATGATGCTCAATATGAAGGGACCTCGCTCCAGCTGGACATCCGCCATCCGCCAGCTCTGATTTCCAATTCGTCACCTCTGAAAGGGCGCTTGATTTTATTGGATCCCGGCCACCATCCCGATGAAGGAGCTATTGGTCCAACCAGGTTGGAGGAGAGAGACATAAACTGGCGCATTGCGCAGAAATTGAAGAAGATGTTGCAGCAAAAAGGCGCGACGGTTGTGCTTACCCGGAGCGAGCAGAATGGGACCTCGATTCAGGGCAGAGTCCAAATGATAGAGATGGTCAAACCCGATGTGGCGATCAGTATTCATAACAATTCCCTGCCCGAAGGCTTCAACCCCTATCGTGGACGGGGAACCACTGCCTATTATTATCACCCCCATAGCTATCGGCTGACACAAGCGCTGCACAGAAATCTCACCAAAGATTTGCGGCTGCCGAGCCAGGGCGTTCGATTCGCGGATTTGGCAATCTGTCGTCCAACGAATACGCCCGTAGCCTTGGTTGAACCTGCGTTTATGGTGATTCCTCGTCAGGAGTATTTGCTTGGTACCGATCGCTTTCAAACCTCAGTGGCGAAATCCCTGAGGCGGGGCCTGGAGCAATTTTTCCGCGAGAGTCGCTGATGGGGTCATCAATCCATATGAACAGAGAGCCCGAAAAGGAGACAAGGAGCGTCGTTCATGAGTAAGAAGATTCGCGTGGCGGTGATTTTCGGAGGGCGCTCGGCAGAACATGAGGTCTCGTTGGTTTCCGCCACCAGTATTATCTCAGCGTTAGACCCGCAAAAATATGAAGTCATTCCCATTGGCATTACTCGCGAGGGAAGGTGGATCTGTCATCCGCGTGCCTTGGAGATGCTGAAAACAAGCCAAATTCCACCCAGATTAATGGCGCTGCTCCAGCCGGACCCCACCGACAAGCAGAAGCTGGTACCGCAAAGAGTCGATGATGCAACATCCGTCTCGCAAATGTCCGGCCAGTTTGATGTCATATTTCCTGTCTTGCATGGAACGCACGGCGAGGACGGTTCGATCCAGGGCCTCCTCGAATTGATGTCGGTTCCGTACGTGGGAGCAGGAGTTTTGGGTTCTACAGTGGGGATGGACAAGGTCGTGCAGAAGCACCTGTTTCGCTCGGCAGGTTTGCCCATAGTGAGGTTTCTCTCGTATACGGCCTCGTTTGATCCGGTGAAAAATGAAGCCGAGCTTGACCATATCGAGGTGGAGCTGGGCTATTCGATTTTCGTGAAGCCGGCAAATTTGGGCTCCAGCATCGGCATTAATAGGGTTCATAATCGAGAAGAACTGAAAGATTCGATAGCAGAAGCCTTCACCTATGATAGAAAAGTAATCCTCGAAGAAGGCGTCGAGAATGCCAGGGAAATCGAAATCTCCGTTCTAGGCAATGAAATGCCCCGCGCCTCGCTTCCCGGGGAAATTATCCCCGATGGAGAATTCTATGATTACCGCGCCAAATATGTAAGTGACGAGTCTAAGTTGGAAATACCGGCCAATCTTCCGGCAGATCTGGTCAGCCGCATTGAGGACATCGCAGTGAGAGCATTCAGCCTTACAGGCTGTGAAGGGATGGCCCGCGCAGATTTTCTCCTCAGCGGCGACAATCTTTATCTAAGTGAGCTTAACACGATCCCGGGATTTACCTCAATCAGCATGTATCCGAAATTATGGGAAGCTTCCGGCCTGCCCTACCCTCAACTATTGGACGAGCTGATCCGCTTGGCAATTGAGCGACATGAGCAAAAGAACAAATTGAAAATGAAAATAAAACTGGATTCTGACTGGTACAAAAAATAATAGGCTGCATGCAGTATGAGTAGAAATGGTTACGAATTAGCCTTATTCGATTTGGACGGCACACTAGCGGATACGGCCGCCGACGTTCACTACAGTATGAATCTCCTGCGTAAAGAGTTGGGAATGCGTGAGATTTCTCTCACGGAGGCCAAGAAGTCAATCGGCCCGGGTCCCGAATTGTTCGTAAAATGTTTGACTGATAACCGGGCGCACCTTGATCTGAAGGAAACGATTTCTCGTTTTCGTGAAATCTACTTTGGCAACTTATTGAATCAAACCCAGCTGTTTTCAGGCATGATGGAGGTTGTTCAGAAGCTGTTCAGTCGTGATGTTTCTTTGATGGTTGTTACCAACAAGCCCAGCAGGTTCGCCAACCGGATTGTGGAGGAATTGCAGTTAGGGCCCTATTTTGAAGCCGTTATCAGTGCTGAAGATGTCAAAAAGCGCAAGCCCGCGCCGGAACCTATTCTGAAGGCCATGGAATTGGCCGATCTTCCTGCAGACAAAACGCTAATGATAGGCGATACGGAATATGATATTCGTTCCGCAGTCAATGCAGGCGTTGATGTTTGTGCGGCTGGTTATGGCTACTCCCCTAAATCCAAGCTTCGCCACTTCAAGCCGACCTACTTCGTTGACCACCCTCGCGAAATCTTGTCTATCTGGTCGTAGAATAGAAAATCGCCTCCTCAAATTCTTCCCCAAAATTTCTTGAAAATCAACCGGGAATACTTACTTTATAATTCGGTTGCGTCTAACGAATCTTCTCAATTTACCAGCGGCCGTTATCATGCAGCTTTCAGCTGTCGGCTTAACAACACTTCTATCACCCCGGAGGAAGAATGAATTTTCAGAACATTGTGTTTAAAGTGGAGGACCGCAAAGCCCTTATCGCTATCAATCGTCCGGATGTGCTGAACGCGCTTAATGCGCAAACCATGGATGAACTGGAAAGCGCCATTGAGGCAATCGAGAATGATGAATCGACCGGAGTGGTCGTGGTGACGGGCGTTGGGGAAAAGGCCTTCGTAGCCGGTGCGGACATCAACGAATTGCAGATTCTGGATGGTCCAAACGGAAAGGGCTTTGCCCAGAGAGGCCAAAATATCTTTAAGCGACTGGAGGATCTGAGCAAGCCGATAATCGCGGCCATAAATGGCTATGCTCTCGGGGGTGGGTGTGAGCTGGCGCTGGCCTGCCATATCCGTATTGCCTCGGAGAACGCCAGCCTGGGCCAGCCGGAAGTGAATTTGGGAGTTATACCCGGGTATGGCGGAACCCAAAGGCTGCCCAGGGTTGTTGGATCAAGTATGGCGCTGCAGATGATTCTTACGGGCCAGGTGATTGATGCAAACGAAGCGCTTCGCATCGGGCTGGTCAACCGGGTCGTTCCACCGGATGAGTTGATTCCAACGGTGGATAAACTAGCTCAGACTATTCTGTCACGTGGCCCTGTGGCGGTTCGACAAGCGCTCAATGCGGTGAAGTACGGCGTCCAAGTTTCGCTAAGCGAAGGGCTGGGCATCGAGGCAAATCTGTTCGGAGATGTCTGCAAGACGGCAGACAAGACCGAGGGTACAACCGCCTTTCTCGAAAAGCGTAAACCTGAATTCAAGAATAAATAGAGATACCAACATTCCCGGGTTATCCTGGATTCTCCCCTCCGGTGATGAAGACCTCTTTAGATGTAGAAATTCAATCGGCCAAGAAGTCGAGATGTTATTTGGCGAGACGCCGGCCACCCGGTTTTAATTGAAAATGCCAGGCGGACTCCTTCTTTATGTGATTTTGCTTGTAGCCCTGATTCTGGCTATGGTCATCACCCATTTTCTGGCCAGGCGGATTGAAAAGTCATTTTCAAAGCGATACAGCGCCTGGGTCTATCTCCTTATTTCGATATTTCCTTTGAAGGAACTAATCGGATTATGGCGAAACGGAGGGTTGGAGGCGGGAGTCCATATTTGTGGTTTTGGATCGCTTTCTGGCTTTCTTGTTTAGCTTTTTTCTGGAGAACGCGCCGACAATGGATTCATGCGAAAGACAAAGTTCCAGCGAAAAACGGCTAACCTGCTTAGTTCATAAACCGCGATGACGCAAAGGGCGCAAAGTATTAAAAACAATACTTTATGGTCAGTGGATATTGAGACAGTATCCTATTCAA
>JAUXJX010000210.1 GCA_030624545.1 Bacteroidota bacterium
CATATCGACCAATCTTGTGATCGCCCCGGAAGCGTCGTTTGTGTGGAGGGTGGTTAAGACGAGGTGCCCCGTGAGGGCTGACTTGATAGCAATCTCGGCTGTCTCCAGATCCCGGATCTCACCAACCATGATCACGTCCGGATCCTGGCGCAGAATGGAGCGGAGACCCGATGCGAAGGTCATTCCGATTTTCGGATTCACCTGGGATTGGCGGATCGAATCCATATTGTATTCAATTGGGTCTTCCAACGTTGTGATATTTTTGTCAGGGGAGTCAATTTCGTGCAGGGCGGCATAAAGCGTGGTTGACTTACCGCTGCCCGTAGGTCCGGTAACCAGAATGATTCCATAGGCCCGATGCAGGATTTGACAGAATTCTTCATTCATTGAATCGGACATACCCAGGTCCTTGAACTGGACAACGGTATGCGAATTATCCAGAAGCCGGAGGACAATATTTTCCCCATGCGCAGTGGGCAGCGTCGAAACACGAAAGTCCACGAATTGACGGTCTTTTTTCCAGCGGAAGCGGCCATCCTGAGGCAAACGCCGTTCGGCAATGTTCATATTGGACAAAATTTTAAGGCGGGAGGCGATTGCCAACTGCATACT
Source organism: Bacteroidota bacterium (assembly GCA_030624545.1). Classification (GTDB taxonomy): domain Bacteria; phylum Zhuqueibacterota; class JdFR-76; order JdFR-76; family DREG01; genus JAUXJX01. The sequence goes on from JAUXJX010000210.1 coordinate 613, forward strand.
CTTTGGAGGCGATAATACCTCATGCAATACACCGTCTATTCTGTATCTTATGTTGAGTGATTTTTCCCTGGGTTCCACATGGATATCGCTGGCGCCGTCTTTGATGGCTTGCAGAAGGATCATGTTAACCAGTTCAATTACAGGCCCTTCCCCTGCCTGCGTCCGCAAGCGGGATTCATCCTCCTCTTCGGTTTTCTCTTCCTCGTCAACGCTGAAATGCTGTTCCGCATCCTTGAATGAATCACTCCCTTTATACTGAAGGTAGATAGCATCTTCAATATCCTGCTCATGACAGACGACAGGTTCTACCTGTAAATCAGTGAGATTAGCGAGACGATCCGTAGCGATTATGTCAAGAGGATTGACCATCCCCACCGTCAATTTGTTTTCAATTTTAAATAATGGAAATACCCGGTGAGCCAGGGCGAAGTCTCGAGGGACCAATTGGAGCACCGTCGGATCGACGCTGTAATTCTTGAGCGAAACATACTGAACCCCCATCTGCTCGCTCAAGGATTTGATCAAGGTCTTCTCATCGATGATGCCCAATTCGATTAAGCATCGCCCGACAAGCTTGCCCGTTTCTTTATGGTACTTTAGGCCGCGGCGAAGTTCTTCGTCCGTGATTAGTTTTTGTTCGAGAAGAAAATCTCCCAATAGAACATTTTTGCGTGCCAAATATTCACTCCCACGTTAGACTGGCGGGTTCATTTACACACTGCCCACTTTGGCTGGGACGTAATCATTACTGGTAAATTCAGTTACTTTTGTAATAAGATCCTTTGCATTGTATGGTTTGGTCATATAGGCGTCCGCCCCTACCTGTTTGCCGATCTCCATATCGCTCGCCTGTCCCTTTGCCGTTAACATTATGATTGGGATTCGCGCGTATTCATCATCAAACTTCAAAAGTCTGCAAATGGAAAAACCATCGATTTTGGGCAGCATGACGTCCAGCAAGATAAGGTCGGGCTTCAAGTCTCGGGCCGCCTTCAGTCCGGCTTCCCCGTCAGCCGCGGTGAAGACCTCATAGCCCGCATACTCAAGCCTAATTTTGAGCGCAAGCAGGGTCTCCCGTACATCGTCTACAATGAGGATTTTCTTCTTTCTCATTCAGGCCTCAATCAATATTGGTGACGCGCATCACTTCTTCGATGGTAGTTATTTCCCGCAAAGCCTTAATCAGCCCGTCTTGTTTGAGGGTAGCCATTCCACCCTCGATAGCTGCAGCTTTCAGTTTTTCAGCAGATGCGTTCGCGATGATTAACTCTTTTATCTTATCGTCCACTCTTAGGATTTCATAAATACCCATCCGCCCCCGGTATCCGGTTCCCTTGCAGGCGCCACAGCCGGCACCATGGAAAAAGCGCCATTCTTTTTTCTTGGGATCGATGCCGAGCCGTTTCAGCAGGTTTTCGCTTGGTTTGAATTCTTCCTTACACTTTGGGCAAATTTTGCGCACAAGACGTTGGCCAATGACGCCGATAGTCGCTGTTGCCAGCAGAAACGGCTCGATCCCCATTTCCTCCATGCGAGAAAGAGCACCGACCGCATCGTTGGTGTGCAACGTCGTAAGAACCAGGTGGCCGGTCAAAGCGGCCTGGACGGCGATATTGGCAGTCTCCGTATCACGTATTTCTCCCACCATGATGATATCCGGATCCTGGCGAAGAATCGCGCGAAGGCCGCCCGCGAAGGTCATTCCCGCTTTGGCATTAACTTGAGATTGCCTGATCATCTTAAGACGATATTCGATGGGATCTTCCACCGTTATGATATTTTTTTCGATCGAATTCAAATAGTTCAACGCGGTATATAATGTGGTGGTCTTGCCGCTGCCCGTCGGCCCGGTAACCAGTACAATGCCATAGGCATTGTTCAGGATTTCTTCAAACCGCTCCTGGTTCTCCGTCACGAAGCCCAGATCTTTTATTTCTAATAGGACATTGCTCTTGTCCAAAATCCGCAATACCACATTCTCGCCATACGCAGTTGGCAGGGTGGAAACCCGCAAGTCAATTTCCCGGTTTTCCAGTTTTATGCGAAATCGACCGTCTTGAGGGACCCGGCTTTCGGCTATGTCCATTTCCGAAAGGATCTTGAGCCGTGATATCATAGCGGCCTGTAGATTTTTCGGCGGATTAAATATCTCCCGCAGAATTCCGTCGATCCGAAAGCGTACCCGAACCATGTCCTCCTCCGGCTCGACATGAATATCGGAAGCATAATCTCGAATCGCCTGGATTAGGATCATATTCACCAATTTTACGACAGGAGCATCTTCAGCCATTTGACGGAGATCTTCGGCGGGCCGCAACTCTCCGTCGTCATCTTGTTTCTCAGCCTCCAGGGTTTGAAGGACTTCGTCCATCGACTTGGTGATTCCGACGGACACACCATACAATTGTTCGATGGCCTGCCGAATTTCGCTCTCGCGAACAATGGCCGGCTCAATCTGCTTTCCGGTAAGATGACGGATGGCATCAATTGTGCTGATGTCCTGGGGATTGGCCATGGCGACGGTGAGCACCTCTCCGATCAGGAAAAGTGGCACGACCAGATGCTCCTGGGCAATATTAGCAGGGATTATTCCAAGGGATTCTTCATCAATTTCGTAGTTTTCGAGATCCACGTAAGGAATTTCGAGCTGGTCCGCTACAGTCTCGACTAATTCCCTTTCATCAATATGGCCCAGACGAACAAGTATGGAACCCAATATTTGCTTGGTCACCCGCTGCTCACTTACAGCCTGGCTGAATTGTGCAGGCGTGATTAGGCCCCTCTCCAGCAGCATTTCCCCCAGTTTTTTGGACCTCATTTTTAACATTTGGTGCATGGAAGGCTTGTCAAATCCTCGACATCCAAAATTATTCTTATCTCGTCTAAGTCAACCATCATGTTCCCCTCCTTCAAGGGGGCGACTATCTTCCCCTCAGATATGTGACATAATGGAACTGTAATCCCGTTGAACCGGCCGGATAAACGAAATGAATCGCTTCCTCCAACTCTCACAGCTGTCCTTCTAATCGATTAGCTTGAAGAGCTCGAGGTTATCATCGAACACTTGCTTCATCTCTTCGATGAGATCCGGGATCATTTCTTCATTGAGGTCTAGTTCTTCCAGGGCATGTGGATCGAATTCCGGTAAAACATAATTATCCGAATATCCACAACCCAACCTATGGGCCAGGCAGTCTGACAGATGAACCAAAGAGACCAGCTTTGGATTGCCGCGAATGTTACCCGGATGGTGGTGCAGCGCAACCGCTTCAACAAGGGCATAAGGAAGTTTCCATTTTTCTGCGAGGTATTCGCCAATCTCATCGTGAGAGCTGCCAATAACCACTCTTTCTCCCTCATAAGGAGAAACGCCATTCGTTTTGGCATACGTGAGCGCCTCCTCGAATTCTTTTTCGAAATGGTGATCTAGAATGATCTTGCCAATGTCATGCAACAGCCCTGCTACAAAGGTCTCATCCTGATAGCCGACATTCATCTTCTTATCCAACGTTGTGCAAAGAAGACCGCATCCGATGGAATGCTTCCAAAATTCTTTGAGATTGAATCCCTTGACATTATTCGTGGCAAAAGATTCAAATACCGACACGGACAATACGGTATTCTGGACAGTGCTGAATCCCAGGAGGACCACCGCCTGGCGAATCGAGGTAACTTGCCGACTGAATCCAAAAAAGGAGGAATTAACAAGCCTGAGAATTTTGCTTGTGATGGCCTGGTCCATTTCGATGACCCTGGCTACTTCCGATACTGAGACCTTAGGGTCTCTTATTTGTTTCGAGATCTCAACATAAATGGTTGGAAGCGTTGGCAAATCATCTAAACCATCCAGTATCCTAACCATCTCGTCTAAATCTACCATCTTACTCACCTCCTTGTTATAGGCCTCGCAAAACTCGGTAGTTGGTTCTGGAGACATATCAGTTACTCAGCGGCTGCAGAAAAGTGGGCGGGAGCTTAGCTGTTTTCCGGGGCAACTCCGTCCACGTATCTCTTGATGACCTCCAATAGCTGTTTTGGATTATAAGGCTTGAAAACATATTCATTGGCGCCCATTTTTAGTCCGACCTCGGCGTCGGATTTCTTTGCACGGGACGACAACATGACTATCGGGATGTGCTTAAATTTTCTATCAAACTTTAGAAGCCGGCATATCTTATATCCGTTCATTTTCGGAAGCATGACGTCCAAGATGATCAGGTCTGGCGATTCCGTGCGCGCCC
>JAUXJX010000254.1 GCA_030624545.1 Bacteroidota bacterium
ATGAAGACGCTTCGACCCGCCGCACCGACAGAACCACCGATTCCGAAACAGATTTGTCTGAGCAGCTCCACATTCTGCGCAAGCCGATCTCCGGCGACGTTCCGATAGCCAACATAATTGATCCCCTGGTTCGGGAAGGTGAGCTCTACTCTAAGCTTGAGAATGGGGCGGTGCACTGCTATTCCTGCGGCCACAATTGTAAGATCAATTCTGGCAAACGCGGCATATGCCAGGTGCGTTACAATCTGGATGGAAAGCTGTATGTTCCCTGGGGCTATGTGGTCGGACTTCAAAGTGATCCTACCGAGAAAAAGCCGTTTTATCACATTTATCCCGGCTCCGATACGCTTACCTTTGGAATGCACGGCTGCGACCTGCACTGCTCTTACTGCCAGAATTGGGATACCTCCCAGACCCTGCGCGATGCCAACTCCGGCAGGCCCCCGGAGGAGGTAACAGCGGATCAGATGGTGCAACTGGCGATTCGAAATGGCGCAAAGTGCGTGGCGAGTTCCTACAATGAGCCGCTCATCACGTCGGAGTGGGCTCATGCGGTTTTTGACAAAGCAAAGGCCGCCGGATTTACCTGCATGTATGTCTCCAATGGCAATGCAACCCGGGAAGTGCTTGAGTATATCCGCCCACTGGCGGACGGCTACAAAATCGATCTGAAATCGATGCGGGACAAGAACTACAGGCGACTGGGAGCGCCCCTGGAAGCGATTTTGAACGGCATCCGGATGGTCTTTGAGCTGGGCTTCTGGCTCGAAATCGTCACCCTTGTTGTTCCGGGTTTCAACGATTCGGATGAGGAATTGCGGGATGCGGCCCGATTTATTTGCTCTCTCTCCCCGGATATCCCCTGGCATGTCACCGCCTTCCATAAAAATTACAAACTGCAGGATCCTGCGAACACCAGCGGCGCGACGCTGCTGCGGGCCGCAGAGATCGGCCGAACGGAAGGGCTGAATTTTGTCTATGCCGGAAATTTGCCCGGTCAGATAGACCGCTTCGAAAACACCTATTGCCCAGGCTGTGAAACGGTTTTGGTGGAACGAATTGGCTATGTCATAAAAGGCTATCACCTGACCGGCGAGGGCACCTGCCCCAAGTGCGACAGAGCTATTCCCGGCATCTGGACGGAAAATCCCGCTGAGGTTCGGGTTGGAGATATATCCGATCTGTATTTCCGGATACCGCGACTGGTGCGTTAGTTTTTTTAACCACGGATTGACACGGATTATCACGGATCACAGTAATCGAGGTGAAGTTCTGCTGGATATTTATCCGTGTTCTTCCGTGACAATCCGTGGTAAGAAAGATCTTTTAGGAGAATCATGAGCAGCAAAGACTATTTCGAGAAGGTGGCCGACGATTGGGACAGCATGCGAAAATCCTTTTTCCCGGATTCAGTAAGGGAAAAAGCCATCGAGCTTGCGCAGGTTAGCCGGGGACAGATTGCAGCGGACGTTGGTGCGGGCACAGGTTTTATCACGGAAATTCTGCTTGAGAAGGGTTTGCGAGTCATCGCCATCGACGAATCCAACGAGATGCTCGCCAGAATAAAAGAGAAGTTCGGCTCATCAGATGGTTTAGAATGCCGGCAAGGCGAGGCAGAGAATCTTCCTTTAGACAATTCTTCCGTTGACCATGTTTTCGCAAACATGTATTTGCACCACGTTGAGTCGCCGCCAGCCGCCATCAAGGAAATGGTGCGGATTCTGAAGCCCGGAGGCAAACTGGTGATTTCGGATTTGGATGAACATGATTTCGAATTCCTGGCGAAGGAGCAGCACGATCGCTGGTTGGGCTTCAAGCGGGAGGATATTAAGAGTTGGTACGAGCAAGCAGGTCTAAAGGATGTGGGGGTGAATTCTCTGGAGGAAAGCTGCTGCTCTGAATCCGATTGCGGGACGGAGAAAGCAGAGATTAGTATATTCGTTGCTTACGGTGTGAAGTAAGAATAATAATGCCACGGAGTCACAGAGGGCACAGAGCTTCTCCTCTGTGGGCTCTGAGCCTCTGTGGCTGATTTTTGGCCTGTATTTTGCTAGATTTCAATTCCTTCGAAGTTCTCACATTTGATTGCTACGGCACCCTGATCGATTGGGAAACCGGCATTCTGGGTGCCATGAAGACAATTGCGGCAAAACATAATCTTGATTTGACGGGCGACCAACTTCTGGAAGTCTATGCAGAACTGGAGTCCGAATTGGAGGCCGTTGAATATATATCCTACCGCAGAATTCTCCGGCAAGTTATGCGGAGATTTGCGGACAGGTTTGGCTTCAGACTAGAGCATTACGAGCCCAACGCATTGGTGGACTCACTGGAAAATTGGCCGCCATTTCCGGATACGGTGGCAGCTCTCGACCGACTGAAACAGAAATTCCGTCTCGCCATCATTTCCAACATCGATGATGACCTCTTCGCCCACTCCGCCGAACTCCTCAAAGTTGATTTTGACTGGGTTATCACCGCCCAACAGGTCGGCGGCTACAAGCCGTCGCTGCGGAATTTTCAGTTTGCCATCACGAAGATCGGTGTCTCGCCGGATAGAATTCTGCATGTGGCGCAAAGCATTTATCATGACATTGTGCCTGCAAAGGAGCTGGGACTTTCAACTGTCTGGGTGAATCGGCGGAAGGGGAAGGAAGGCTTTGGCGCGACTCCGAAGGCGAGCGAAACGCCGGATTTGGAAGTTCCGGATTTGCAAGGATTGGCAGATTTGATTGATGAATCTTAAGCCGTACTATTCAGAAAAATTTCACGCAAAGACGCAAAGGCGCCAAGAACGCAAAGGACTAAGAATATAGAAATTAACCTGGATTATTCATAAAACCTCATGATTGTCAAAATGTGTACTTGCAATGTCTTTTTCCTTCGTCTCGAAAAAGATCCTTACAGGATGACAGCATAGAGAAGTATTAGCCTTAGAATCAATACTTGTGAATAATACAAGTTAACGAGTAATGTGAACTTATTGTCTAATAGTCTTTTGGAAACCGAGTCTGAAGTGTATCTTTTCTATCTTTAATATTCTTAGCGCCTTAGCGCCTTTGCGTGAGTGAATTACTGAAGTTAATCAGTTGCTTACCCATTAGTTTGATCTAGATCGCAATTCTGTCAACATCCTCGTTTTGAAACTCTAACTCCGGATCAACCGGGAAAATGAAATTCCTCGTCGGAACTTCGGGCTGGAGCTATTCCCACTGGAAGGGTGTTTTTTATCCACAAGATCTCCCACAAAGCAAGTGGTTTGGATGCTACTCGAAAAAATTCGGAACGGTTGAAGTCAACGCCACATTTTATCGAACCTTCAAAGATGAGACCTACCGCAAGTGGTATGAGCATGCCCCGGAAAGCTTCCGGTATGTCTTGAAAGCCCCAAGGCTCATTACCCACAACAAATACCTGGTCGACGTAGACGAGAGCATCAAGAGATTTTGCGAGTCTGCCTCTTTGCTCAGGGAGAAGTTCGGCATGTTTCTTCTGCAGCTCGCGCCGGGCACGCCATATGATCCTGACCGACTGAAAACCGCGCTGGAAGCTTTCGAGAATCCGAGGAAGGTTGCTGTGGAATTCCGACACAAGAGGTGGCTAACCGACGAGACAAAACAGCTCCTCCGGGAATTGGGCGCCATATTTTGCGTGGTGGATGCTCCGAAGACAGAGCTTTTGGATTGGGTAACCTCCGACGCAGCCTATATCCGTCTGCATGGACGCGAACACTGGTATAGCTATGACTATTCTACCCGGGAATTGCAGGAAATTGCCGACTTAGCGAAGAGGATGGCCGAGTCCGGCGCGAATCAAGTTTATGTCTTTTTCAACAATGATCTGGACGGCTATGCGCCCAAGAATGCTCTGGAGCTGATGGGGATGTTGGGGGAATAGAGTAATTTTAGAGCCTCTCCGGACTTTACAGAATTTGTCTTCGCCGATTCACGTATTCGTCGAGAAGCCTGCGAATCATCTTTTGGTACGGAGTCCTGTGATTCCTCGCTTCTTCTTTGAAAAAATCTACGCTGCTTTTGCTCAATGAAATCGTAACCTTGACGGTTTCTTCCTTCAGAGCCAATTCCTCGGGAGAAGGAAGAAAATCGGCTATGACCTTGACATCTTCCATTGGTTCATCAGTATATTTTATTTTCTTCTTCATAGATTTTCTTACCCTTGCGCCAGTAGCCGGCGCCAAATATTCTTATGAGCTCAGCACGATAGGTGAAACGAACGGTTAAAATCCCTTCCTCTACTTTTCCTATACAATAATATCGCTTTTCTGCATCGCCATGCGAATGGTCCTCGAGTATCACACGATTCTGGTCAAGAAAAGCACACTGCGCTTTGACAAAGGAGACACCGTGTTTTATCCGGTTTTGCGTGTC
>JAUXJX010000165.1 GCA_030624545.1 Bacteroidota bacterium
GATTGAGGGCATTACCGCCGGCGCCCCCAATTCCAATCACTTTCATCCTCGCTTTTGCTTCCATTTCCTGGTCATAATCGATTGTAAGACTCATTGCTCGTTCCTCCGGTTGGGTTTCAGGTTTATTTTCATCAATCATCTGCCAATCAAAGATTAATTGATCCATTGCGCACCTCGACTAAAATAGGTCCTTTGCCAATCGCTTCATCCAATTCAAAATTGTATTAAAAATATCTGATTCATCCTGGCTGGCAGCATGCATGTCTTCATTTTTGTAATGGATTCCGTAGTGTATGAGTCCGGTTCCGGTTGCGTGAATGGGAGACCTGGCCATGCCCACCAGTCCGCCAAATCCACATGGAATCCCAAGTCTGACGGGCATATCGAAGATCTCCTCGGCCAGTTCGGCGATCCCCTCGATCATTGCCCCACCGCCGGTGAGTACCATGCCTGCGTTCAAGAAATCGGCGTATTCGGATCGCTGGATCTCCCGCTTCGCCAGGGTTAGTATTTCTTCAATACGCGGCTGAATAATCTCGGTAAGCAATGACTTGGGCACCTCTGATGAATGGCGGCCGCCGACTCCCGGTACTTCGATCATTTCGCCATTGTTCTGGGGAGACATTCTCGCACACCCATATTTCAGCTTAATCTCTTCGGCCTGGTCCAGGGGCGTGCGCAGGCCTTGCGCGATATCGCTTGTCACATTCCTGCCGCCGAGGCCGATTACAGCGGTGTGGCGAATACTCCCTTCAAAAACCAGGGCCATGTCCGTCGTGCCGCCGCCAAGATCAAGGAGTCCGATGCCTATCTCTTTTTCATCTTCTCCCAACACGGAATAGCTGGACGCCAGCGGCTCCAGTACAAGGCTTCTTACTTTCAGGCCGGTGCGCTGAACGCAGCGATAGATGTTTTGTGCAGAGGTCACCGCTCCGGTAACAATATGAACCTCGGCTTCCAGCCGAACCCCGGAAAACCCCACCGGGTTCTTGATTCCCGTCTGATCGTCGACGATAAATTCCTGGGGAATGACATGTATGATCTCCCGATCGATGGGAAGGGATACGGCTTTGGCCGCCTCGATGACGCGCCGCACATCATCAGGGCCAATTTCATGATTAGAGCCCGAGACCGCAACCACTCCGCGGCTGTTTATACTGCGAATGTGATCGCCCGCAATGCCGACATAAACGGAACTGACCTCAACGCCGGCCATTAACTCGGCTTCACTCACTGCCTTCTCAATTGAGCTAACAGTCTTGTCCAAATTAACCACAACACCACGGCGAAGTCCTTCGGAAGGTGCAATACCGACGCCTATAATCTTGAACGGTCCGGGCTCATCAATTTCGGCGATGACCACTGCAATCTTGCTGGTTCCGATGTCGAGGCCGGCCGCAATGTGTTCCACACGCGCACTCCGTTTGGGCAGACTCTCCGTCATCGGTTCGGCATACGAGATGCGACCGTGGCCATTGGATTTGTCTTTTACCGTGAACAAATCCAGGTTATCATCAATAAACATTCTTTTATTCATATCCTTTTCCCTTCCTGGTTTGTAGGTATTGTCAAAAAATTAGCCACAGAGTTCACAGAGATGTTTTTTAGAATCAATGAGTTAAACAACCCCGATTCTTTCTCCCCTTGCTCCGTGTTTCCTGTGGTTTCATTTCCTATCCTATTCTTTCATGAAACTTTTGACACTACCGGTTTGTAGTCTATTTTGGCCTCAGAATATTTGTGAGCGTTTTCCTCGGTTATCAGACCCTGATATCAATGATATTTTACCACAACCTGATCTCGGAACCGTAAGTCGACATAATAGATATTGTCGTAGCGTCCCTCTTTTTGGGCCTGCTGAAAAAACACAAAGTTCTTTTCCGCCCGATCGAAAAAATCTTCATGACCGAAGTAAACAGGAAAACCACCGTTCACAAAATATGCAACCAAGCCCTTCTTTGCGTCGAAATGGGCTTCGGATAAATTCTGGTAATACGCCGCATCTACTCTGAAATTTGAGATCAACAATTCCAGGGCTTTCATGACGTGCTCAGAATCGGCATACCCGCCTGCCGGCATGGGAAAATCGTCAATGCCGGTAATCACCGGTAATGCTCCCAATGGCTTTCCCTTTAGCAGGGGAAGCAGAAATCCCTCTTTGTCGGTGGCGAAAAGCGGTTTGTCGCTTTGAGAAACATAGGCGACAGGCTTTCGCTCTACGATATGAATCTGAAGCGTGGAAGGGAATCGTCTGGATACCAGCGCCGCCTTCACGTACGGGTGCGCCTCGATGGCAGATTGAATTTCATGCAGATTCAAATCCGTAATGTTTGATTCGGAATCGACCTCGATCTGATTCAGAACGTCCTCTGTTTGCAATATTTGATTCCCATTCACGACAACCGATTCCAGTGAGAATGTATCACTCTGGAGTACCCAGTCCTTAATCTCCAGCGACATACCAATGATCCCCGCCCCGGCTACTAGCACAATCAGTGTTTTTAAAATTTTGTTGAAATTCATGACCACACCGAATCTCGCGCCACAATCCACGCAATATTACTCGACATTGTCCCACCCGACCAGTTGATTCTCCAGCTCGAGTGTAACTCCGAATCTTCTGTGCACGCGATCGCGAATCATCTTAATCAAATCGTAGATATTCTGAGCCGTCGCATGATTTTTGTTCAGGATGAAATTTGCATGCTTCGTTGAGACCACCGCTCCTCCCACTCGTGTTCCCTTCAAACCGGCTTGTTCGATTAAAACGCCCGCATATTTTCCCGGTGGGCGCTTGAATACACTCCCGGCCGACGGAGAGGACAGGGGCTGTGTGCTCTTCCTCCGTCTCCATATCTCGTCCATTGTGGATCTTAGCACCGCAGAATCCGAGGCCTTCATTCTTAGTGTGATGCTCAGGGTAATCTTATCCGGTTCCGTGAAACCCTTTCTATATCCAAATGGAATTTGCTCCTTGTTCAGTGTTACTACCTCGCCGTTGTGTTTCATCACATCCACCGAGACCAGGCAGTCCGATATTTCACTGCCAAAGGCGCCCGCGTTCATATAGATGGCCCCGCCAATTGTTCCCGGTATGCCAATCAACTTTTCCAGCCCCCCCAGGCTGTTTCTCTGCATCTCATACAAAAAATCCCATAAAACGGCGCCGGAACCGGCCGTAACCGCCAAGTCCCGGATATTGAGTTCCTTGAGACCCTTTTGAAGATTAACGACGACGCCGCGAAAGCCTTTGTCGCTCACGAGCAAATTGGCTCCTTTTCCGATGACGAAAAACGGAATTTCACGCTCATGAACATAACGCATCAATGCCGCCAGGTCATCCCGGTCAAGTGGCTCAAAATAGAGATCCGCAGGCCCGCCGACCCGATAGGTCGTGTACTTCTTCAAAGATCGATCCTTTACCAAGCGGCCGCGCAGGAGCCTGCGCAGATCCTGAAACGCCGGCTTCTTCGGCCAATTAGGATCCATTATCCAACGTCAAATTCAGTCTCGATCAGCTCAATTAGAGAGTATAGTGTCACATAGATCAGAAACAATATCATGAGCTGCATTAGGCCTCGCTAAACGTTTCATGTTTTGTCTCATCTGAGACAGTTTTGCGTCATCCAGGGTATTTTCCCGGATGGTTCGATCCAGCGTATCCGCATCGATTTCATTTTCAAGCAGGCAAATTGCCGCGCCCTGCGATTCGAGCTCGCGCGCGTTGTATTCCTGGTGTCCCGCGGTCGCGAATGGAAAGGGAATCAAGATTGCAGGGATCCCGAGATAGGTCAATTCTGCGAGCGTTGTCGCCCCAGACCTGCATACAGCCAGATCACATATGGCAAAAGCCCGGTAGATATTGTCTATGAACGGAAACAGACTGAGACCCGGCATGTCCTCCACTTGATCCTGAATTCCTTGCAGATGTTTAGGGCCCGTTGCCCAAAGGATTTGAATACCTTCTTCCTTCAGCAATTTTGGTGCAACTTCGGTCATCAGCCTGTTAATCCCAAGGCCGCCCTGGCTTCCTCCAAATACGAAGAGCGTTTTGCGACCGGGTTCCAAACCGAATTGCTCGTATGCCAATTCGGCTTTATCGCCCGTTTCGAAACGTCTGACCGGGTTGCCAAAAACTTCAACGCGATCCTCACTTTTCAGGTATTTCGCAGAAGCTTCATACGTCAAATAGACTCGCCTGGCCCACCTGCTCAGCAATCGGGTTGCGGCCCCCGGATAACTATTTTGCTCATGCACAGCCGTCGGAATTCCCATTGCGGCCGCTGTAGCCAATACCGGAGCGCTGACATATCCTCCCGTGCCGAAAACCAGGTCCGGTCTACGGTTTATGAAGTGACCCATTACACGCAACATGCTCATAATGAACTCTAGCGGAATCAGCAGATTTTGAATGGAGAGATCCCTTCGAAATCCTCTGATCCAGATGAGATTAAGCGCTTTTCCAAGCTGCTCCTTGAGACGGTATTCAATACCGCGTTTTGTGCCCCAAAATTCGATTTCACAATCGGGAAAGCGGCGGGAGAATTCCTGCGCAATAGCCAGGGCCGGGAACAGATGGCCCGCCGTTCCGCCGCCGGCGAATTGAATGCGTTTGGGACGGGTTTCAACCAATTCTCCTCCTGTTTTGCCTCAGGCGGCCTGAGCGAACTTCGGCAGGCCCACTGCGCAGCAGTTTGATCTCATGGTGCTGGGAGATATTGAGCAGTATTCCAATACCCGCCAGGGTCGTTATCATAAATGAACCGCCAAAGCTTATGAAGGGCATTGGCAGGCCCTTGGTCGGCAGAAGATTGGTTACCACGCCGGCATTTAAGAAAGCGTACAGCGCGATGCTGGCGGTAATTCCGGATGCCAGGAGCGCGCCGGCGTCATCATCGCAATTTCGAGCTATCCGCAGGCCCTGGATGACCAAAACCAGAAACAGGGTTAAAACGAGGGCGGCGCCCAGAAAGCCAAATTCCTCCCCCACAATTGCGAATATGAAATCCGTAAAAGGTTCCGGGAGAAACTCCAGTTTCTGGGTACTGTTATCGAGACCCTTGCCCAGGAGACCCCCGCTGCCCAGGCTGATCAACGACTGGTTAATCTGATAAGTCAAGGGCTGTCCATATAAGAAGGAGTTGATGAAATCCTCTACGCGGGTAATCTGATAATTCTGCGTTAAGATCAGAATTGGCAACCCGGCCAGTGCCACAAGTCCGAGTTGGAGTGGATTCACGCCGGCGGTAATAAAAATCACCGCACTGATCAAAAATAAGATAATAACCGAACCCATGTCAGGCTGTTTGGTGAGCAAGAGAGCGATAACGCCAAGGACCAATAACTGCGGCGCAAGGCTTAGATTCCACGTGCCTAGAACTTCTCGCTTTCGGATCATTGCATCAGATAAGTATAGAATTACGGCCAGCCGAACGAA
>JAUXJX010000175.1 GCA_030624545.1 Bacteroidota bacterium
AAGGATTTCAGATATGATGAAGAGCTTTCCACCAGATTCTAGAGCACTCAATGTAAACAACAAGTTTAACGAATTTCACTTTCCAACTATCAGGCACTTGTTACACCTGGCCAATTTGTCAAATCTTGATGGAATATTCAAGTTTAGCTTGGACCTAGATCCGTCAGGCTGCTCGCGCTTCTTCCCAGGGCGGCAAAACATAGAAAAGAATGTAAAGGATGATAAATGGGAGAAGCAGTAGCCCGAGCGAAACCAGCAATCCCTCCAATCCGAGGAAGGTCGTCTTATAAACCGTCAACCCACTAAAGCTTTTGGAAAACAACTGTCCCCCGATTACGACGTTCCACCTAGTGGAAAAGATGCCAACCTGAACCAATATAGCGGACAGAAAATAGGTCAATCGCTTTAGCTCGTCCGGCCACTTGAAAATCTTCACAGCCGCAATTGCACCGAGTGGTATTAGCATGCCGATTAGAAGTTGGACTACAATAAGACTCGAAAACAATTTCCCGGAGACCAACTGGGTCAGAATCTTGATCGACTCCTCAGACTCGTAAATTCGGTGGACGAAATCCAGCGCCTCGAGTGAAAAGTCTACAATCATTGCTAAGAATAAGAAGGTTGCCATCTTATTCAGGCAAGCCATATCGATATTTTTTTTGCGCAGCGGCGTAACGATCATATAAATGAGCAACACCAAAGCGATACCCGACACAATGGCCGAAAACAGAAACACGATCGGCATAAGTACACTGGACCACCACGGGTTTGCCTTCACGGAACCGAAGATGAATCCCACATAGCCATGCAGGAGAAAGGCGGAAGGGATGCCGATGATCGTGATTATTTTCGCCGCCTTTCTGTCAAATCTCAGCGCACGCTCGGAAATATCAGATGAGAACAGAGAAGTTATCTTATGCATCCACTTTTTCCATCCACTTTCTTTTTCTGCCCACAAGATGATGTCCCTGCGGTAATCAAACCAGATTTCCAGCAGTAGAACTGCCATCAAATACCAGGCATAAACAAAACCGAACATCGCCATTGCGGAAGAAGTGTTCGGGGTCAAGAAGATTTCGAAAGATCTTTCAGGATGTCCGAGATGTGCCAACAACGGCAGCGGCGCGACGATCAAGAATGCCAGCGCAGTAAGAAGAGAAATTCTGTACGTGGGCTGCACTTCCTTTACATTGAAAACCTTTACCAAAGACGCAAGGATGAAAGCGCCCGCAACCAATCCGGTCAGGTAAGGATAAATTACGATTAGCAATCCCCAATGCAGCTCAATTTCATTCGGATAAATATATCCGGTAATTTCCTTAAGAAGAGGCGTCAGATGTTTAACGATTTCTTCCAATCACTTAACCTCCATATCAAGGTTGGCATAGAAGACCTTGGGTTCGGTATTGAGATAAGGCTTCAATACGTTGATTTTGTTCATGCGGAGGAACCGGACAAGAGGACTGGCCTTCTTCTTGATTTCTCCGAATATTCTGGCCTGTGTAGGACATGCTTCCACACAAGCGGGGGCCAACCCCTTGACGATTCTGTGATAACAAAAAGTGCACTTTTCGGCAGTTCGAGTCTCCGGGTGTAGAAAACGCGCTCCATATGGACAGGCCTGGATGCAATAACGGCAGCCGATACAGTATTCCGAGTCAATCAAAACCACGCCGTCCGCGGTTTGAAATGTTGCACCAACCGGACACACCTGCACGCAGGGTGGATTCTCGCATTGATTACAGATCTTCGGAACAAAGAAGCTTCGGACTACATTATCTTCAGTGGACTCTTCTTTGAAACTTTTCATGCCTGCATCCGGACTGTCGATGAGCACTTCCCCATTTTCAAGAATGCGATATCGCTCGATCCAGGTTCGGGTGAAGAACGGTACGAGGGGCACATTATTCTCTCTCTTGCATGCTTCCACACACCGACCACAGCCTATACATTTGCTGATATCAATACCCATCCCCCAATGATGATCGTTTGGAGAATAGCCGCCGGCAATAATCCACTTTACATCTTTGGATTTATTGTCAGCGCGAAGAAATCCCGGCACGAGCAGAGAAGTAAAAGATGCAAACAGTCCGCCAATAAACTTCCTTCTTCCTGAGCTCCTTTCTTGGTTTTCGCCAAGTTTTCGGTTGTCTGTCATCGAGCCTCCGGTAAGTGGGGATAGTGACACTGCCAGCAGACGTACCGCGCTTCATGAGTTTCCAAATCCACCCTCGGAATCCCTTTTTCGCCCGGCGCATCTTTGGCATGACAGCCTCCACAGAATTCACGTGCCGCCGGCTTGGTTGGGCGGAATTCCCTGGGATGCGCTCTGTGCTCTTCCGGTGCCTCATGACAGCGTGTACAATCCACATAGACATGATGCGAAATCGCCTTGGTTCTGGCGATGGTGGCATGACAGGCAGCACATTCCTTTGGCGTTTCCGGTGGTACGGGATCATGCGGATCGTGGCAACTGATACAGGGCTTTATAGGGTTGTGGGATGCCGAAACGATCTGCGGAAATCCGGTCGGCCTCGACGGCAGATACTCGTGACACAAAGGACAATACCCTCTCTCTCGCGGCGCTTCCAAAACGACCTCCTCCGGATCATCGATATGCCCGGCAGCCGGGCCATGGCATACTTCGCAGGCAACATCTCTATGGAACCCTACTCTCCTCGTTTCCACAACATCATCATGGCAATCCAGGCAGATCTCTTGACCAGCATATCTTATTTCCTGTGATGCGATCTCCTCTACTGCGGAGGCGCGGAAATGTCCATGTTCGCCAAAATCAGAAGGAACCAGGACAGTTCTAACCACGACAAACAATGCAAACAATATCACGATGAGTATCGCGAGCCGCTTAACCTGCTCGGGAATCTTATTCCAGAATGATTCGGGATTGAAATTCATGGGCCTTTCGATAATAAATCGTGCGAAAACTACAAACATACTTTTCTTGTTCAAATTGCATGCCAAATACTGCCTGTATGTATAACCCTTTGATTATTATGCAGATAAGGATAGGTCAGACACCATAACGGAAGGTATGTCTGTGACATGAATGCCTCACAAATCTGTGGCTGATTTCATGGATGCCGGTTGATTCAACAAAAGCCAATTGAATATCAAAGACTTAGAGGTTGCAATTGGCAGAAACAGAGATCGAGACATCCTTGCGACACAACCCATTCCGAATTATGATGTTAATGATTTCAATGAAATGGCATTGAATATTAAGGAGTTAGCCCGGACTTGATTAACACTGTAGATCGGACTAGAGACATCGATGCCTCATGTGCGGATAGCGAATTTGCAAGACTTGACGAATTAATCACAATGTCCAGGCGATAGTTGGCAAAATCGACGTTCTCATATTCTTCGTGAGCCCCAGCTGAAAAGGATGCCACGTTTTTTCCAGTACAGCTTAACCAGTCTTACCCATAACTCTTCTGTTTTTAGAGTATTATGGACTGTTTCATAAACGCCAAATGATATTTGTGGCATACTTTGTCCGCCGGATTCCTGCGGAAAGTCTTCTCTAACTTGTTGTAATGATTGTCTTTATCTTCGACCTCTGGAGACTGGCAAGGATTTTGCGTGGCTTGAGTAGAAGTGCTATGCGTGGCTTTATTCCCTTTAGTTTTTTATGCTGAGATGAGATTTTTGAAGTGAAAAAGATCGGCCTGACAAAGCTTCTACTCTTGCTTCTCTGTTCGGCTGCGTCGGCGCAGTCTGTTGGTGATTGTCTCGACTGCCATGAGGACAATTCGCTGACAATGGAGAAGAGCGGCAAGGAGATTGCGCTTTTCATAGACCTGGAGAATTATAAAGGCTCCCCTCATGATCAATTGACCTGCGTCGAATGCCACACGGGTTTTGATCCGGATGAAGACCCCCATAAGGAGGTAATCACACCGGTTGATTGCGCTGCTTGTCACGCGGAAGCTCATGGCAATTTCGGGAAGAGTAAACATGCGGCCGAGATATCCTGTGTCTCATGCCATGAAAACGTTCACTCGTCTCAGCAGAAATGGGTTATACTTCTGGAATGCCAAAGCTGCCACCCGGGTGCTGCAGGCGATTTGAAACAAAGTGTTCACTCCAAAAACGGGGCCGGCCCCAACTGTGTTAGCTGCCATTCCTTCCACGAGGTGCAAGTGGCAGGGTCCGACAATTGCCTGGTCTGCCACGGCGAAAAAGAATTTGTGCATGAAAACATCGTCCATGAAGATTTGGAATTTGTTGTCGCGTACCGCGAGAGCATTCATGGGGAATTGATTGAGTGCAGCGATTGTCACTCGGGCCATTTGATCCTTCCGGCCAGTGCAGAGCATTCAGCAGTGGCTAGAGGGAACATTGTCAATACGTGCGCAAATTGCCATGATGAGATTGCCGAAGCCTACTCCAATTCTGAGCATGGCAAGGCGTTCCAACCCGAATTGCCCGACGCGCCGACTTGCACGGATTGTCACGGCGAACACGACATCCACCAGATTACCGACAGCCGCTCCAAGGTGAGCCGCCAGCACGAAATTGAAGCTTGTCAGAAATGCCATTTGGACAGTCCCGACGTACGGGAGAGGATGACCCATTCCTCGGCTTTTATTTCGTCTTATGCGAATAGTATTCACGGCCGGGCCATCGAGGCCGGTAATCTCGATGCTGCCGTGTGCAGCGATTGTCACGGCGGTCATGAGGAGATGAAAGGGACCAATCCGAACTCCAGGGTCAACAAGTTCAACATTACGGCCACTTGTGGAAACTGCCATGAGGAAATCACGGCTGAATTCAAACAGAGTATACATGGCACCGCACTTGCGGACGGTATTGGAGATGCCCCCACCTGTACCGATTGTCATGGCGAACACAACATCATCGAGCATGAACGGGCTGAATCTCCGGTGGCGCCGCAGAATGTCTCGCAGCAGGTCTGCGGTCCCTGTCACAGCTCGGTGAAATTATCCGAGAAATACGGATTTCCTTCTGACAAATACGCCGCCTACGTCGATAGCTATCACGGTCTGGCTGTGAACTTTGGCTCGGTTGAAGCTGCCAACTGTGCCAGTTGCCATGGGATTCACGACATTCTGCCCATTTCCGACTCTCGTTCCAGAGTGAACCCGGCCAATCTCGCTGAAACCTGCGGAGAATGCCACCCGGGAGCAAATGAGAATTTCGCCAAGGGGAAGGTTCATGTCATTAGCGCTCCGGGAGGAGACAAGCTCATATACTGGATTTCCAGTATTTACATCTTCTTGATTGTTGCAACAATAGGCTCAATGACAATTTACAATGCAGTGGATTGG
>JAUXJX010000123.1 GCA_030624545.1 Bacteroidota bacterium
CTCAAGACACTTATTCAACAGGGCTCCGCAATATCCGATACCGGCATTCCCTGTGTTGTTGGTGGAAACACAGTGGCCATTCTAGACGCAATACTTGAGACCGGCACCAATTACGTCATCTGTCCTTTGGAAACTGACCAGAAAGTGTTTTTGGAGCAGATGCAAGCCTATCCTGATGTCATGGTGCGAATAAATATGAATTCTGGTGTATTCACTTCGGAAAATCCGGATCTGGCAAAGGTCGAAGCAGACCGGATTTTCGAGCTGGTCAGAGGAAGAAGGAACGTTTGCATTGGCACAGGAGTACTTCCTTTCGAGGCGATCCCCGAAGTTGTAATGAAAACCAAAGAATATGTTCATTCGAAGGTGACCCTGACTGATCAATCAGATTGAGGAACGGAGGATGAGATCATATAGATCGGCACTCTTATTTGGATTTTTGCGGAAGCCTTGTCTTAGGAAAAGAAGCTGCCCTCAAAAGAGCGTGTGCATGCAGCCCTAAACCGCAAGCCAGGATGATTTGCGGGAATGGCTGTCCTTGCCCATCAATAAGCGCCTGCGTGAACTAAGGCTGGCTGATGTGCCTCGATAATCTGAAACGCATTGCCGAGTTGGGCGAACAATATGGCATTGTTATTGCGCTAGAAAATCATATGGATTTCCGAACTGAGGATTTCCGATATTTTTTCGAGCACATTGACTCTCCATACCTTCGCATCAATTTGGATACCGGAAATCATCTGCCACTGCTCGAAGATGTGGTTGCTTTTGCCCGGGAATTTTCCGACAAGATCGTGAGCTGCCATCTCAAGGGCGTGCATTTCGTATGGAGAGACTATGGCGCAGTGCTTACAAGCTGCAAACCCGGGCAATCTCTCGTCAACCTCTCAACTATCCTGAACATTTTGGCCAAGTGTCCGCATCATGTCACAGTGCATATCGAAGTCGTGGCCATGAATAACGAAGATGAGGATGTTCTTGTTGGTGAATATGCCAGATTTTTGGAGAAAAGTATTGCTTCCTGAATTACCTTACTGATTTAATATTGGTGTTCTGTTCTTATGAGTAAAATGGGTGTTGTTTTTCACATTCAGCGATTTTCCATTCACGACGGGCCGGGCATTCGCACGACGGTTTTTCTCAAAAGCTGTGCGATGAGTTGCTTCTGGTGTCACAATCCTGAAGGGAGACATCCGCATCCTGAAATCCAGTATTTTCAGGATCGCTGTATCGCGTGCGGTGAGTGTGTCAAAGCATGTCCCAACCACGCTCACGAAATGCAAAATGGCCAACACATCTTTTTGCGTGAGCGATGCCAGGCTAGCAGTGAATGCGTGGAGACGTGTTACTCAAATGCGCTTGAACTGACTGGCAAGCACATGAGGGTTGAAGGGATTATGGAAGAAGTGTTGCGGGATAGAGCGTTCTATGAATCCTCAAATGGAGGTGTTACCCTTTCCGGCGGAGAACCGGCGTTACAAAGGGATTTTGCGCGAGAGCTTCTGGAGCGCTGCAAGGGAGAGGGAATCCATACTGCAATCGAAACTTGCGGTTACAGCCGATGGCAAGACCTCGAAGCATTATTGCCGGTCACAGACTTGATCATGATGGACATAAAACTTATGACGCCTGACAAGCATCAGGTGGCAACCGGCAATTCGAACCAGCGCATTCTCGCCAACGCGCGAAGATTAACATTGACAGACAAGCCTATTATTTTCCGCACGCCTGTCGTGCCCACAGTGAACGATTCGCAAGAAGAAATTGGGAAAATCGTCACATTTGTCCGGAGATTGATGGATTTAAGAAGGAAGGACGGAAGGGGCACAGGTGAATCCGAAGGCATTAAATATGAACTGTTACCGTTCCATAAGCTGGCATCTGATAAGTATTTCAGTTTAGGATTAGAAAACAAAGTCTCGAATATCGATCCTCCAACGAAAGAGAAGATGTTGGAGTTGGCGAATGTCGCAAAGCGTAGCGGCGTTGATGCCAGGATTCGGTAATTCATTCGTCTTTGTGCCATCTACAAATCAAAAGGAATAACGATGCCACCAACAACGCTCAAAGAATATACTTATCTGGAACGCATCGAGAAGCTTCGTGCGACAAAGATGCGTCATACTGAAGAGAAATGGCAGCAGCTCGGTTCCATAGATATGGATGATCATGCCATTATTCTCCCACCACCGGAATCAAGAAAATTGGTTAACGTAGTCAGCGGTTCCGGTATTCCGATGAAAGATGCCCTGTTCAAAGAATTTGTCCCTGAAAGCAACCATGCCAGCGGCGGCTTCTTCGGACCCAGAATATGTGGCGAAAATTTCAGAGCCTTGTTGGAAATGCACCCGGTGTATGTCGATCCCATCAGCTCATTAGCAGGCGGATATATGGTCAATTTTATGTCCTACCGCGATCCTGCCTGGAACCCGGACCTCGACTACTCGCATCTCCATGAGGAACAGAGAAAATACAAGCTCCACCATGGCATCGGTGCAGTACAGCATTTTTGTCAAGATATGACCATCGGCTTTGAGCTCGGTTGGGGCGGTATTTTGGAGAAAATTCATCAATACAGAAAAGTTAACACGGACGATGAAGCGCAGGACTTGTATGACGGTCTGGAAAACATGGTGCTGGGATTCCGTAACTGGATCGGTCGCAATGCCGTGACTGCGCGTGAGATGGCGGAAAAAGAAAAGCATCCGCAATTGCGCCGGAATCTAATTGAGATGGCGGACATCAATGAAAGATTGGTGACGGAGTCTCCTCAGACGTTTCGCGAAGCGTGTCAATGGATGCTCTGGTATCAGATGGCCGGGAAAATGTACAACATGGGTGGATCGCTGGGGCGAATCGATCAGTTCTTGTATCCATATTATGAACGGGATAAGGAGCGAGTCATCTTGACAGATGAGGAAGCGATCTTTCATCTCGCCTGTCATTTTGTTATGGACACGAGCTACACGCAACTCGGCGGCCCCGATGCATCGGGTAAGGATACGACCAACGCTCTTTCATACCTGGTGTTGGAAGCTGCGCATCGATTGAAAATACCGGTCAACGTCGGCGTTTGTGTTGGCGAGAACGTCGATCCAAATCTGCTGAAGCGCGGAGTCGCAATACTCTTCGATGCCAACACCGGCATTCCGAAATTCCTGGGTGTGGATCGCACGAGTGAAGGATTTGCCAAAAATGGCTATCCAATTGAGCTGGGACGGCAGCGGGCTTATTCCGGCTGTCACTGGTGCGCGATTCCAGGTAGAGAATACACCGTCAACGACTGCGTGAAGATTAACCTGGCTGCTGTGTTTGAAGTCGCCGTGCGTGACATGGTGTCTGACCAAAATATCGAGCCGAGTGTAGACGAACTTTGGCGCCGCTATGAAAAACACTTGCAGCGTGCTGTTGAGGTCGTTGCGGAAAGCCTGGATTTTCACATGGACCACATGTATAAAGTTTTTCCGGAGCTGCATCTCGATTTGCTTTGTCACGGTCCCATTGAAAAAGGTCGAGATGCCTCGCATGGCGGGGTCGAATACTACAACCTTTGTGTTGATGGCGCGGGTCTGGCGACAGTTGCCGATTCGTTTGCGGCGCTCGAACAGCGAATCGAAAAAGAGGAGCGCCTAAGCTGGGATGAGTTAATGCATCTTCTCGAGACGGACTGGGCCGGCGCTGACGGCGAACGAGCCAGGCTCATGATGAAAAAAGTGCCGCGTTATGGCAGCGGCGGCTCCCCTGCGGACGAATATGGAGTACGCATCTCACAAACCTTTACAAATTTTGTCAAAGCAAAGCCAACGCCGAAAGGGTTCAATATGATCCCCGGCATTTTTTCGTGGGCGGCCACAATTCTTCTGGGCAAGGATGTCGGCGCGACACCAAACGGCCGCCATACCAAAGCTCCAATTTCGCATGGCCCCACTCCCGATCCCGGCTTTCGCAAAGATGCAGCTCCGACTGCTTTGGCAATTGCGGTCGCCTCTGTCCAGCCTGGTTACGGTAATACCGCCCCTATGCAGATTGAATTGGATCCGGGTCTTTCCCGGAATGATGAAGACTTAGAAAAAGTAGCTGACCTAATCAAAACCCATTTTGAACTCGGCGGCACTCAGATAAACATGAATATTCTGGACAAGAAAAAATTATTGGAAGCGCACGAAGATCCGAGCAAACATCCTGACCTGATCGTGCGCGTCACCGGATTCAGCGCCTACTTTGCCAGCCTATCCCCTGAGATGCGGCAAATTGTAGTGGATCGAATTATTTCTTGAAATAATGGTTGACCGATTTGAGAGGCTCGAATAATATGCGGGATAATTCAGCGCAAATATTCTATAAGTCTTGAGGAATGGGGTTCCAATTTTTTTTGACAATTGGGAAATTGCCCTCTGCCTCATTCCCTTCGGTTGTAGTGGACTTTTAATTCTGTTAGGTCTTATTTATATATGAAGACCGGGACGAATCAATGAATGTGTCACCACGACAACGATTCTTGTCTTATGTTAGAGATCCCAAATCATCACCACAAGTTATTTCACCCTTCCTGCCACATCCTGAAGTCATCAAAGAGACTCTCATATACCTGCAGTTGCCCGTCACAGATGATGACATCAAGAATGAAATCACCCTTGCGCAGGAACTCGATTATGAACCCATGTTCATGACCGAATGTTCAGGATTGATATTCAACTGGCAAGTCGACGAGTCTCGCTCCGTCGACGATTTCGCGGTAAAAGTGATCAATACAAAGAAGGGTGAGTGGGTACGTCGGTCGCCACTGGAAGAGGTTCCCTGGAATGATGATGCCGGCTGCCCGGTCCAGACCGTGGCAGATCATGAGATGCTTGTCTTTGTGTGCGAACAGGTTGGCGGGCGCGAGTATGAAATCCGCGACTATTTTCGGAACTGGCGGCAAAGGGTTGGTGAGGACGGTGTCATTGTAATAGGGCATCCGCACCCGTCGTGGCTTGGCTACCAGATCAATCCATCAAACATTTTCTACCACTGGAATGACAATCGACAAGTATTTAGCCGCAGCATGGATGCCGTCTACGAGGCATCGTTGTTCGTCATGTCCATCGCTATCGAAGAGGGCGTCGACTTTAATGAGCGATTCCAGCTATGGTCTGGAGATGACGTCTCCTGCGCTTTTCGTGACAATGGACCTGCCCTACATTCAGAAGTTTGCGGCATGGACCCATGAGCGTGGCGGCTTGTTCTGGTATCATAACTGCGGCCTCACTCGCCAACTCATCATGGACGACACTTTCAACAAACTGGGCGCAGATCTCATTGAAACCATCGCGCCGCCACCCGAGGGCGATAACGATCTGGCGGAGTCTCGAAGCTATGTCGATCCAGGCATCTGCACCAAAGGAAATCTCAATTTAGGATTGCTGCGCGACGGTTCGCCGGAGCAAATAAAAGAAGAGACTCAAGAGATGGTTGACGCAGTTCGTGGTTACCCGCACATCTTTTCCACGGCCGATGGGGTCTTACATGGAACACCGCCGGAGAATTATGTCGCCTTTATTAAGGCGCTACGGGAATTGGTTGAAGTTTGAAGACATCATCAATTATCCAATCAGGAACCAGCCATGAAAAGCAAAATAATCGCCGTTTTTCTTATTCTCCTATTCTTCCTTTCCTGCGGTAAAAAGGAAGAAGGTATCGAAATTAATTTCTGGAACTTTGGCGGGACGCCAGATTTCATCGTCTGGGTTCGGGAGCGAGTTGACTCATTCAACCAAACGCATCCGGGCATCAGGGTTGTGCAAAGTCAGAAGAGCTGGAATATGATCAGGGAGCTTCTCTACACCAATTTCAGCGCTGGAACAGGACCCGACGTCATGAGCGTACACGCCAACTATGCAGCAGAATTTGGCGAAGCAGGGTACTATTATCCCATCAACAAGTTCCCTGATTTTGAGGAAGTCAAGAATTGGTACCTGCCCAACCTGTTTGAATCGACTAAATACAAAAATAATTACTACGGCCTACCCTCATCTGCCATCGCTTTTGTGCTTGTATGCAACAAAGACCTTTTTGATGAAGAAGGCATAGCACCCCCGAAAACCTGGTCACAATTTAGAGAAGCCGCTAGACGGCTCACCAAAGACACTGACGGCAATGGATCGATAGATCAATATGGCCTCGTTCTTCTCGGAGGGGACAAGGGAGGATTTTCCTATCGTCTGGTACCATTCTTTTTTAAGGCCGGTGTTCACATCTTATCGGATGATCTCAAGAAGGTTGAATTCAACTCACCCAGGGGCGTTGCTGCGGTCCAGCTTTTTGCCGACATGTACCAGATCGATCATTCCATCACTCCCGGTTTTCTCGCTTATACACTATCAGAGATAAACGACCTCTTCTGCAGCAATAAGGTAGCGATGAGCATAGAAGGGCCATGGTTTAGGAGTATGGTTGACGATAAGAGCCCCGGCAAGGAGTTTTATACCGTCCC
>JAUXJX010000347.1 GCA_030624545.1 Bacteroidota bacterium
AAGCGCTTTTTCCCCCTCAACCTTCGCCTTCTCATTTTGACCAGCAGTCGCCAAGTGAATGCCGTAGTACATATGTGCACGCGCGTCATCCGGATTTTTCAATAGATAGCGTGGAAATGATTGAAGTATGGCTTGGAGTGTTTCGGCGTGTTTTTCTTTCTCACCCAACCTTTCATAAGCCATTAGAAGATCGTTGACTGCCGAGTAAAAATCAGGATTTATTTCCAGGACTTTCCTGAATAAATCTATGGCTTCTCTATCCCGGTCCGCAGTGTGGTATATTCGTCCAAGTATCCAGTAGGCAATAAAATTGTTTGAATCAAGCTCAATCGCCTTTTTGGTTGCTGTGACGGCTTCGTCAACCTCTTTCTTGTCGAAGTAGGCGAGCCCCAGCGCTGCGTAGGCTTCAGACAAGGTGGAATCGTACATCAGTGCCTTCAAGCTTGCTTCAATAGCTTTGTCGAGCCAGATCTCTTGCGCTTCGAAATACTGATGAAGGGTCGCGTATGCCTCCCCGAGGCCGGCATATGCGGCTGCATAGCGAGGATCCAGCTCGATCGCTTTCTCAAAAAGCTGGATGGCAAATTGGACGTTGTTTTTTGTCAGACGATAAAGGAAATCTCTGCCTTTAAGATAATGGTCAAAAGCCTCGGCGTTCAGGGTGGGGCGTTTTGTCAAAACCACTTTTTCTTTTGGCGTCAATTTCACCATTAAGGCATCGACAATCTGCTTAGACACCTGTTCTTGAATATCAAAAACGTCAGCAAGCTTGCCTTTGAAGGTTTCACCCCAGAGCTGTTTGTCGCGAGCCACGTCGATTAGCAGAACAGAGATGCGCAAATTGTCCTGGAATTTTCTCACGCTTCCTTCCAAAACGTAACGGACGTTTAGCTCCCGGCCGATGGTCTTGATGTCCTTCTTTGTGCCTTTGTATTGTATTGAAGTTGTTCTGGAAACAACCCTCATGTGCTCAAGGCTTGATAGATTTATAATGAGCTCCTCTGCCAGCCCATCGGCGAAATAGTCTGTCTCCTCGTCAGGACTGATGTTTCCGAATGGCAACACCGCTATGGCTTTCTCTTCCTCAGCCGTCTTTGAATCCTCCATCTCGGCTTGAGTTCTTTGCAGGCCCATCAGGACATTATGCGCATTCTGGAATCTCAAATCTCGGTCTTTTTCCAACATCTTCATGACAACCGAATCCAAGTGCGGGGGAATATCGTTGTTGCGCTCGCTTGGCATCTGCGGCTGTTCATTTACAATGGCATACATCCAGGCTGCATCGTGCTCCGCCTGAAACGGTAATTCGCCCGTCAGCATCTCATACAATACCACGCCGAATGACCAGAGATCAGAACGGTGATCAGCAGGCATGGCCTGGGCTTGTTCCGGAGACATGTACGCCACAGTCCCCAACGTCGTCCCTTCTTTGGTTACCATGCTCTTGGCGCTCGACAATTTGGCCAGGCCAAAGTCCATCACCTTCACCCGACCGTCTTGGGTGAGCATAATATTGGTCGCCTTAATATCCCGGTGGACAATGCCCTTGTTGTGTGCCACCTCCAGTCCCTTGGCAATCTGCATTGCAAAATCTAGGGCGTCGTTAAATGGCAGCGGTCCGACCTGAATTTTCTCCTTCAGCTCCTGGCCATCGATATATTCCATGACAATGAATGTCTGGTCGTCTACATGTTCAATGGCATGAATGGTAGCGATGTTTGGGTGATTGAGTGCGGCAGCAGCCTGCGCTTCAATTTCAAAACGTTTTCGTTCATGGCTGTCTGCGGCTACTTGAGGAGGCAAAAATTTGATCGCGACTTCGCGTTTGAGTTTGGTGTCTTCGGCTCTATAGACGACACCCATACCACCTTCGCCAAGCTTGTCAAGAATCCTATAATGGGCTATGATTTTTCCTATCATGAATTTCTACTTTCCTTTCATTAACTGGATATATTCCGGTTCATTGCGAATGTTCTCGAAATCAGGATCACGCTTGATCCACTCAAAGTGCTCGTAACCGGCGGCAATGGCCTTCTTAAGTGCCTCGACCGCTTCGGACTTCTCCCCCATTCGTGCATATACGCAAGCGGCATAATACAACAATATGGGATCGCCTGGGCTTAATTTGAGCCCCTGGGCCGCATAATCCTTGGCTTCTTCAAATTTGCCGGCTTCGATTAGGAAAATAGCATACGCCATATGAGCATGCATGTCATCCGGATGTCGGGACAAATAGCCAGGATAGAATTGTAGACCGGCCTCAATCGCATGGTCATGTCCTTCATCATCGCCCAAATTCTCATAGACCATACGTAGGTGAGCATAGGCGTCTTGAAAATCAGGATTTAGCGCGATGACTTTCTTGAGATGGTTAATCGCTTCTTCATCGCGGTCCGTCGTATGATATATTCTGGCAAGTATCCAATGGGCAAAGAAATTATTGGAATCAAGCTCGATCGCTTTTTGGCCTGCCGTCAGAGCTTCGTTGAGTGACTTCTTATGGAAATATGCCATGCAAAGCGCGGTATACGCCTCAGACAAGGTTGAATCATACATCAATGCTTTTAGGCCCGATTCAAGGGCTTTTTCGAGCCAATCTTCTTTCCACTCAAAATCTTGATAAAGGGTCGCATAGGCTTCCCCTAAACCCGCATAGGCCGCAGCATAGCGTGAATCAATTTCTATGGCCTTCTGGAACAGCTGAATGGCAAATTGGATATTGGTTTTGGTTCGGCGATAGAGAAAATCCCTCGCCCGAAGATAACAATCAAACGCCTCGGGATTCAACGTTCCACGCTTTCCCAACCCGACCTTCTCAGTCGGAGAGAGCTCTAGCATGAGGGCTTCAACGATCTGTTTGGACACTTCTTCCTGGATATCAAATACATCTGCCATTTTCCCCTTGAAGGTCTCCGCCCAAAGCGGTGAGCCTTTGACAACCTCAATCAGTTGAACGGAAATACGTAGATTGTCCTGGAATTTCCGGACGCTCCCAGCCAGGATATAACGCGCGTTCAGTTCCCTGCCTATGGTATTGACGTCTTTCTGGGTGTCTTTATATTGTTTGGTGGTTGTCCTGGCCACCACGCTCACTTCTTTTAGTTTTGACAAATTGATAATGAGCTCTTCTGCTAGCCCATCAGCGAAATAATCTGTCTCCTTTTCCGGACTGATATTTTCGAACGGAAGAACGGCTATTGATTTGGCGTCGTCTTCGTCTTTCTTAACTTTCTTTTCCGCCAGGGCATCTCGCAGGCTATGCAAAACCTCCTCGGCAGTCTGGTACCGGTGTTCCCGATTTTTTTCGAGCAACTTCATGACCACGGCATCCAACGGAAGTGGAATAATGTTGTTGATTGCGCTAGGAGTTTTGGGTTGTTCGTTTAAGATCACGTAACTCCCTGCGGCGTCATGCTCGGCTTTAAGAGGAAGCTCACCTGTCAGCATTTCGTAAAGAACCACGCCGAAAGACCATAGATCGGAGCGATGATCCGCAGTCACCGCCCGGGCCTGCTCAGGCGACATGTAGGCGGCGGTTCCCAGCGTGGTTCCTGCTTTGGTCACCATTGATTTGCCGGCGAATTTCGCCAGGCCAAAATCCATAATCTTTACATGTCCATCCTCGGCGAGCATGATGTTAGTCGCCTTTATGTCCCGGTGGACAATACCCTTTTTATGCGC
>JAUXJX010000288.1 GCA_030624545.1 Bacteroidota bacterium
ACAGCTTACAAGGTTGAATTTTGGATCTAGGATAGGTTTGAAGGCAAGGCAGGCAATATCGCGTGAATTCACAGCTCAAAATATTCTCGGGCTCGTCTAATCAGCAGTTGGCTGCTGATATAGCTCGAGAACTCGGAGTGGATCTTGGTCTCGTTTCCCTCGAGAGATTTAGGGACGGCGAGATCAGCGTAAAGTATAATGAGAACATCCGTGGTGCGGATGTTTTTATTGTTCAACCGACAAATTCGCCCGGTGAAAACATACTTGAGCTGCTGATCATGATTGATGCCGCGCGGCGGGCCTCGGCGAGGCGCATAACCGCCGTCATACCATACTATGGATATGGGCGGCAGGACCGAAAGGATCAGCCCAGGGTCCCGATCAGCGCAAAACTCTTCGCGAACTTATACGTCGGTGCAGGTGCCAACAGAATACTCGGGATGGATTTGCATGTATCCCAGATACAGGGATTCTTTGATATTCCGTTCGATCATCTATACGGATCGTATGTATTCTCGGAATACTTCATCAATAAGGAGATTTCAAACCTGGTTGTGGCCGCGCCTGACATTGGCAGCGTCCGAATGGCCCGTGCTTATGCCAAGCGACTGCATGCGGGTTTGGTTTTGGTCGACAAGCGACGCCCCGGACCCAATGAGGTTGAAGTGTTGCACATAATCGGCGACGTGAAGAATAAAAACGTGCTGTTCGTGGACGACATGGTTGATACTGCCGGGACACTTGCGACAGCGGCACATGCCATGAAGAAGGGGGGGGCAGTGGAAATCTATGTTGCATGTTCACATGCTTTGCTGTCCGATGATGCAGTGACCAGAATAATCAATTCGCCTATCAAGGAGTTTGCTGTTACCGATTCACTTTACCTTTCACCGGAAAAGCGATTTGACAAATTGAAGATTCTCTCCGTGGCCTCTCTATTTGGCCAGGCTATCGACCGCATACATAACGAGAAGTCTATTAGTATTTTGTTCGATATTGAGAAGGTGTAGAAAGGAAGCAATTCATGGCTGAAGCAGAATTGAAAGTTGAACTGCGTGAAAAACAAAGAAAATCAGGTCTGAAACAACTTCGGCGGGAAGGAAAGATGCCAGGGGTCTACTATTCCGATGGAGAAGCGGCAGTGCTCATTACATTGGATCTGAAGGCATTTCAAGGCCTGATTTCTCGTAGAGTTAATATTTTTGATCTCGATTTTGGCAAGGGTAAGAAGAAACCCAGTATTATTCGCGAGATGCAGTTGGACCCAGTTAGCGACGATATACTACACGTTGATTTGTATGGCATCAAGACATCTGAGAAAATCGCGATCAAGGTTCCGATCAACCTGGTTGGCACGGCACGGGGTGCAAAAGAGATGGGAGGAGTTCTGGAACATCCTATGCGGGAAATTGAAATAGAATGCCTGCCAAAGGACGTTCCGGACGGCGTAGATTTGGACGTTAGTGAGCTAGGTATCAATGAAAGGCTGAGGGTAGAGGACATACATCTGGAAAATATTGAAATCCTGTCGGATCCAAACTCTCTTGTCGCGCAAGTTGTTCCACCCAAGGTCGAGGTGATTGAAGAAGAGGAGGTAGTGGCAGAAGACGAGGAGTTGGAAGAGCCAGAAGTAATTACAGCAAAAGAAGGGGAGGCCGAAGAGGAATAGCAATTTGCGTCCGGACCTTCTACTGGTTGGCTTAGGCAATCCGGGCAGGAAGTATCGCAAGAATCGTCACAACGCCGGGTTTATCGTTTGTGATTCGGTCTCCGATGCTGACGGCCTGAAATTTCGATTTGGACCGGGCAATTCCCGAATTCTCGACTGGACTTTTGAAGAAAAAGAGGTCATTGTTGCAAAGCCAATGACCTTTATGAATAACAGCGGTAAGGCCATATCTGAGCTGCTTTCTTTTTATTCTGTTGGTCCGGAAAGACTGCTGGTCATCTGTGACGATTTCAGTCTTCCACTCGGGACGATAAGAATTAGAAAAAGCGGAAGCGCGGGCGGACATAACGGACTGCAATCGATAATCGATCAGCTTAAAACGGTTCATTTTTCGAGAATGCGAATTGGAATCGCTGGAAAGGAAGAAGTATCAGATTGGGTTGAATTTGTTTTAAAGAACTTTAAGCGTAAAGAATTGAAGATTGTCCTTGAGTTAAGTAGAGAAGCGCAAGCTGCAGTCAAGACTATGATTTTAGACGGAATCGATCAAGCGATGACAAAATACAACAAGAATTATGCAGTCCAGGAAGCACAACCTAAGGAGGTTTGATGGAATTAAAGAAGTACGAGCTCACGTTCATTGTGGATGCCCAACTGGAGCAACAGAAAATCGATGAGCTGGTCGAACATGTTGAAAAACTCATAAGCGGCAACAATGGAAAAGTCATAAAGGTGGATCATTGGGGGAAACGCAGATTGGCATATGAAATTAAGCGCAAGCAGTATGGTCACTACATATATTTTCTGTTTGAGTCTGACGGAAGTAACATAAAGAGCATCGAACACGATCTCAACTTCAATGAATCAGTCTTGAGATTTCTGACGGTAAAATTAAGTAAACAGGCTTTGAAGTCGTTGGGGGACTTGGAAAGCACGGAGGAAGCTGAATCGTTAGAACCCGAACCTGTTTCTAAGGACGTGGTTGAAAAGAGTGAAGATACGGAGCAGGAGTCTTCGGAATAAAAAGGCAAGCAGTTTCCCGAACAATACCAAGATGAAGAGTGTCTCATAGAAAAGATTCTTGAAAGGAGGATTTTTTGATCACCACCAGGAAGAAAAGGATCTGCCGTTTTTGTGAACATGGCATTTCGTATATTGATTATAAAGATGAAAAGAGGTTGGTCCGATTTACCAACGAGGCGGGCAAGATTATTCCCAGAAGGATATCTGGTACCTGTGCAAGCCACCAAAGGCGGCTGGTAAGAGCCATAAAAAGAGCACGTGGACTGGCCTTAATACCCTACATATCTGAGCGAATGAGCTAAGCAGCTCTCTAGATCTGGAGATACTGGTTTATGCGGATAATATTGAAACAAGACGACGAAAACCTTGGAGATGCCGGACAAATTATCTCTGTAAAAGACGGATTTGCCAGGAATTACCTAATCCCAAGAGGGGTGGCTTACGAAGCAACCAACGCCAATCTAAAAAGATTTGAGGAAGAAAAAAAGCACCTGTTACTCAAGTCGGAAAAAGAGAAGAAACAATCCGAGATGTTGGCAGAAAAGCTCGAAAAAGTATCCTGCACTATCTCCGTTGCAGTAGGCGAGGAAGATAAGCTCTTTGGCTCGGTTACGTCACAAGATATAGCCGATGCCTTACAGGAAAAGGGGATCGAATTAGACAAGAGGATAATTCAATTAGAGGAGCCCATTAAGAGCCTGGGAATATACACCATTCCGGCTAGATTACATCCGGAAGTCAATGCGAACGTGAAGGTGTGGGTGGTGAAAAAGTGACACCTTCAGCATAAAATGGATTTTGGATTGAGGTGCATCGGCTTGCCTCGGATTCTCTAAATTGGTGAGGCATGAATCTATTCTGGCTTTTGGCGCTGGCCCACTTAATTGGAGATTTTCCCCTTCAGACAGACCGGGTCTTTTATTACAAGAGTAATATACGGTGGGGGCTGTGGGTACATGTCGGAATTTGCACAGCCTGTAATCTTCTTCTTACCATCCCTTACCTGCGCTATCCAGCATTCTGGCTGATTCTGGCCGGATTAACAATTTCACATTATATATATGATCGCTCCAAAATCAAACTAACCGACGCCGGCATCTCAGATAACTTTTCCCTTTTTTTTATAGACCAGGTCCTGCACTTTTCAACCGCTTTCGCTGCGGCATTTCTTTTCTATCACATATATCCTGCCGCCAACGACACTACCTTGGCATCCTGGGGAAACACCAACTACGTTCAGTTGGCTGCGGGCTTCATTTTTATTGTCAGTGCGATAGCGCCCATAAACTATGTCCTCCTCACTGCTTCCTATGCCTATTATAGGAAATTAAAAAGTCCTCACTGGAATTTTCCGACCGGAGGCGACAGAAAATGGG
>JAUXJX010000024.1 GCA_030624545.1 Bacteroidota bacterium
AGGCTGCGCAGGCACTGGGAGATATTGAAGACCGCCGTGCCGCCGCTGTGCTGAAAACAGCGCTTTTGAATGACCCTTACTGGCAGGTTCGTAGAGAAGCCGCCGAAGCACTCGGCGATATCGAGGATCCTGGCTCGGTTGAAGCATTGAGTGAGGCCGTAAGAGATGAAAACAGGGAAGTACGGCGGGAGGCGATCGATGCGCTAGGCCATATTGAAGATTCCCGCTCCGTGGAACCATTGATGAAAGCCCTGGAAGATGTGGATTGGGAAATTCGCAAAAAGGCTGCCGAGGCGCTCGGCGATATCGAGGCCCATGCCGCCGTAGAAGTGTTAATTGCCGCGCTCGCCGATGAAAACTCTGAAGTTCGGAAGCAAGCGGCCTGGGCACTTGGCAAGATCGAGAACCCCCGTTCGGTCGATGCATTGAGCAGGGCGCTAGAAGACGAAAACTGGGAGGTCAGGCAGCAGGCTGTTGAGGCGCTCTGCGAACTACGGGATTATCGTACCGTTGAGCCTCTAATTCAAGTCTTGTCAAACGACATGAATCGGCAGGTGAGAGAAGAAGCCGCGGAGACACTGGGCGAAATGGAGGACCGCCGTGCTGTCGCGCCATTGATCAAAGCCCTGAAGGATGAGCATTGGCAGATTCGCAAAAAGGCAGCCTGGGCGCTTGGCAAGCTTGAGGATTCCCGGGCGATCGAACCATTGACCCAGGCCTTGAAGGACGAAAACAAGGAAGTTCGCAGCACCGCTGCATGGGCGCTGGGTCAGATAAGATAATGGCTGCTCATCCTGAGCGGAGTCGAAGGGTGAACCCCGACTTCGTCGGGGTCGAAGGGTGAATTTTGTCGCGGGAAATATCTGGACTCTACGCCTAAAGTGACATCTTAATCATACTTACATTCGGGAGCACAAAATGAAAAACTCGAAACTCATTGCTGTTATCCTGTCCACGATCATCCTTTTGAGTATAGTCTCGATTGGTTTTGCACAGCCACAAATCCCCAAGAGCCGGATCCCCTCTAACCTCTCTCAGAATACTAGAAATGAAATTGCGGCTCTATATTCAGCGGATCCAGTTGATCGGGCAACAGCAGCCATGAATTTG
Source organism: Bacteroidota bacterium (assembly GCA_030624545.1). Lineage (GTDB taxonomy): Bacteria > Zhuqueibacterota > JdFR-76 > JdFR-76 > DREG01 > JAUXJX01. The sequence continues at coordinate 1,111 of JAUXJX010000024.1, forward strand.
GGAGATGCCGGAGAAAAGGCGATCCCTTCCAGTCCTTTTCTGATCAGCATGCTGGCAGACACGGTCCGAATTGATCCTATTGACCGTAGGGCACTCGATTGGTCTTCTTCCAGCTATGAGATCATCCTGAAAACCTCGCCCAGCCGGGAAGCTTCGAAAGCTCTGGTAACCCTGGGTGAACCGGCCGTCGATCAGTTACTCGCCGCGTTGCAAAACGGCGATTGGAAGATTCGAGAGCAGTCTGCGCGAACACTTGGTTATATTGGCGGCCAGAGGCCGGTGCCGCCAATTATCAAAGCTTTGCGAGACAGGCAGTGGCGAGTGCGAAGACAGGCTGCCTCGGCACTCGGCAGTATCGAGGACGACCGTGCAGTCGAGCCCTTGAGCCAATCCTTAAAGGACGAACGCTGGGAAGTTCGAGCCGAGGCGGTGGAGGCCCTGGGTGATATTGGGGATCTACGGGCCGTGCAATATTTAGAAGCTCCATTGAGAGACGAACACTGGCAGGTTAGAGAAGTCTCCGCCGAAGCGTTGGGCGGAATTGAGGATCCCAGCGCAGTGGTGCCTTTGATAGGCGCATTAAGAGATGAGAATAAAAGGGTGAGAATCGAAGCTGCCCAAGCGCTTGCCGAAATCGGAGACTCTCGAGCTGTTGAAGCGCTAATCGATGCGCTGGATGATAGGGATTGGCAAGTGCTGATAGAAGTGATGGATGCCCTGGGAGAATTTGAGGACTCCCGCGCGGTAATCCCAATAAGCAAGTTATTGAGGAAGGAAAACTGGCGCGTTCGCAAGGAGGCGGCAGATGCCCTGGGTGGAATCGGCGATCGGAATGCCGTCGATGCCTTGAGCGAGGTGTTGAGCGACGAGAATTGGCAGGTCAGAATGGAGGCAGCGGACGCCCTTGGAGAGATTGAGGACCCGGGAGCCGTGGATCCACTCGCAAAGGCTTTGAAAGACAAGAACTGGCGCGTGAGAATGGAGGCCGCTGAATCACTGGGAGAAATCGAGGATGCCCGCGCCGTCGGTCCGTTAGGCCAGGCCTTGAAAGATGGGAACACTAAAGTGAGAATCGAGGTGGTGCAGGCTTTAGGCGACATCAACGACCAGAAAGCGCTGTCCTCCATAATAAGAGCCCTGCAGGACCGGAATTGGCAGGTCCGCGCTGAGGCAGCAGAAGCGCTGGGCGATCTGGATGATTCCCGGGCAGTCGATCCGCTTAGCAATCTTCTGAGCGACAAAGTTTGGCAAGTGCGGGTAGAAGCGGCCGAAGCGCTGGGCGACATCGAAGACCGGCGGGCGGTGAAGCCATTAAGCCGGGTCCTTAAAGATGATAACTGGTACGTGCGCATGAAGGCCGCCGAGGCGCTAGGCCAGCTAGAAGACCGGGACGCAACAAACCCGCTAAGCAGCGCCTTAAAGGATGAGAATTGGCAGGTTCGCAAAGAAGCGGCAGAATCGCTGGGCGAAATCGGTGATCCTCGTGCGGCAAGACCCTTGAGCCAGGCAATGAAGGACGAAAATTTGCAGGTGCGAACGCAAGTTGTCCATGCACTTGGTCATCTCAAGGATCGCCAGGCTGTGCCGCCATTGATCGGGGCATTGAAAGACCCGAACTGGCAGATTCGCAAGGTGGCGGTGGAAGCGCTGGGAGATATCGAAGATCAGCGGGCAGTGGAGCCATTGATTGGCGCACTTAAGGACGAAATCTGGCAGGTGCGAAAAGAAGCCGCAGAGGCGTTAGGCAACCTGGAAGATCGCCGGGCCTTGCGGTCGCTTAGCCTGGCTCTGAAGGATGAAAACAAATATGTGCGAAAAGAAGCTGCGGAAGCGCTGGGGGAGATTAGGCAGTAACTGAATTTGGACCAATATACATCTTCATAAATACGGTCACCTATTTCTACACTGTATGTACCTACATGCTCGGCAGGGATTTGAAATCCCAGCCGCCAAGTGGGCAATCCCGTTATGACGAAAGAAGAAGGGAGGAAATCGGGTTCCTATTATCGGCATTTCGCGACGGCCTTATCACCGGGGGATGAATCTGGCGTTCACAATTTCACGCCCAATCCCTTTGCTCCAAAAACCTCTTGCTTTTTAATGGTCTAACCGTTAAACTTTTCTAGCTTTCGAAGCCCGACATTATCGCTGCGCTTGACTTTGTATGTATCTCGGATGCCTCGCCATTTTTGGTTCATGATGATTGGAGGAAGATCACCATGTTGATTAGAAGGCTTTCATTTGTCTTGGCTTGCGTCTTTTGTTTTACATCCGTCGCACATGCGTTAACCCAACAAGAGCCCGCCTCCCGTCCTGTCCTCACTGTAGAGAAGATCATGCAAGATCCAAAATGGATGGGCCCATCTCCCCGCTCTCCTTATTGGTCCGAGGACGGCAAGTGGATCTATTTCATGTGGAATCCGGAAAAGGCGGAGAGTGATTCATTATACAAGGTTTCTCGCAGTGGCGGTACTCCACAAAAGGTCTCCATGGCAGAGCGCAAGGCCATGCCTTCCCGTTCCGGCGAATATAATCGAGCCAAGACCAAAAAGGTCTATCAAAAGAATGGCGACATATTTTTGCTTGATATTCGCAACGGCAAGATTCGGCAAATTACGGATACAGTTGGCCGAGAATCAAATCCCGATTTTTCTCTAGATGAAAAAAAGATCACCTTTGTTCGCGACAACAATCTGTTTGTTTGGAACATGGAGAATGGACAACTAAGCCAGTTGACTGATTTCCGCAAAGGCAAGAAAAAGCCGGAGGCGAAAAAGCCCGGCACCGACCAGGAAAAATGGCTGGTCGAACAGCAGAAGGAGTTGATTCGAATCCTGGTCGAGCGGAAGGAGAGGTCGGATTTGGCGAAAGAGCGGCGAGAATTGGAACAGCCATCCCGCCCAAAGGATATCTACATAGAAGATAAGAGTGTACGGAACATTCAGCTCAGTCCGGATGAAAAGTTTGTCACCTTCAGGTTGGCCAAGCAGCCCAAGAATGCCAAGCGAACCATCGTGCCGAATTACGTGACCGAATCCGGCTTCTCCGAAGACATCAACTCGCGTACTAAAGTAGGCAGCCCCCAGACATCCTATGAACTTGGTATTTACCATATAGATGGCGACACTGTCTACTTTGTGTCAACGGGAGAAATTCCCGGCATTTTCGACAAGCCCGAATATCTCAAAGAGTACGAGAAGGCGGCCGCCCCCGATACCGTCAAAGAGAAGAAAAAGGGGAAGAGGAAGCCAAGAGGAGCAATCGTTCATGGTCCCTACTGGTCGGACGATGGCGAGCACGCGGTTCTGGTTTTTAGAGCACAGGACAATAAAGATCGCTGGATCTTGGCTTTGGATGCCTCAAATGGCGAATTGAAACTTCTCGACCGCCAGCACGATGATGCCTGGGTCGCCGGTCCGGGGATCGGCTGGGGCTTTGGACCCGGCTCGGTTGGCTGGATGCCCGATAACCGCCGTTTCTGGTTTCAATCCGAGGAGACGGGCTATTCACATCTTTATGCCGTCGACGTAACTACCGGAGAAAAGGATCAGTTGACGAGTGGACGGTACGAAGTATTCAGCCCTCGGATTTCCAAAGACAAGAAATCCTGGCACTTCACCTCAAGCGAGGTGCATCCTGGGGAGCGCCATCTCTACAAAATGCCGATCAATGGCGGCAGGACGACCAAAATTACAACCATGACCGGAAGCAACCAGGCGAACCTTTCACCGGACGATAAGTCCATTGCCATTCGACATTCATACAGCAATCGTCCCTGGGAACTCTTTGTGATGGACAACAAGCCGGGAGCGAAGTTGACGCAGATTACTCATTCGTTGAGTGAAGAATTCTCAGCCTACCCGTGGCGTGATCCGGAAATCGTTACCTTCACGGCAGAGGACGGCACCGAAGTTCCTGCCCGGCTCTATCGTCCGGACAACCCGGAAGCCAACGGACCGGCTGTGGTTTTCGTCCATGGCGCGGGCTATTTGCAGAATGTGCACAAATGGTGGAGCAGCTATTTTCGCGAGTATATGTTCCACAATCTGCTTGTAGATAATGGCTACACTGTGCTGGATATCGATTACCGCGGCAGTGCGGGCTATGGCAGGGATTGGCGCACCGCGATCTACCGATTCATGGGCGGTAAGGATTTATCGGATCAGGTCGATGGTGCGAAATTCCTGGTTGAGAAATACGATGTGGACCCGAAGCGCATCGGGATTTATGGCGGTTCGTATGGCGGATTCATAACTTTTATGGCGATGTTCACAACGCCGGATGTCTTTGCAGCGGGCGCCGCCTTGAGGCCGGTTTCGGATTGGGCACATTACAACCATCCCTACACATCTAATATTCTCAACACCCCGGTCGCAGACAGCCTGGCATACATCCGCAGTTCTCCTATCTATCACGCGCAAGGATTAAAAGGAGCCCTGCTAATCTGCGTCGGCATGATCGACACCAACGTGCATTTCCAGGATGTTGTGCGTGTGGTCCAGCGACTTATCGAGCTCGGCAAAGAGAATTGGGAGACGGCAGTTTACCCCGTGGAAAGTCATGGATTTCGCGAGCCGAGCAGTTGGACGGATGAATACAAGAGGATCTTCAAGCTCTTTGAGGAGAATTTGAAGTAGGTTTGAATTCTTAATGCATCCACCCTTCGACTCCGCTCAGGATGGACGTTTGGGAAATCAGAGAGATAACCTAACTGATTTTATGCATTTGATTTAACTCCATGACATCATCAGATATGGTCATGAAAAACAAAACAGAAGTTAAGAAAAGTCCACCCTGAGCCCTTCCGCCCGTTCAGGATGAACTCCGTCGAAGGGTGGATATGCTATGAAGAACAGAATGGAGGATCATGTAATGTCAACCTATTTCAAAGCAGTATTTCAAATCTTTGTTATGATACTGATTTCAGGCCTTCTCCTTGCCTGCAGCCAGACTTCCAACGAAGCCGATCTCGTGCTTCGCAACGGCAAAATTGTGACGCTTGACGAAGGTAAAGCGGAAGTCCAGGCCATAGCCGTAAAGGACGACATCATCGTCGCAATCGGAAGCGAGGAGGAGATTCGGCCGATGATCGGGCTGTCGACCAAGGTGATCGATCTCGAAGGAAAGCTGGCGATTCCAGGCTTTATCGAAGGCCACGGTCATTTCATGGGTGTTGGCCGCGCCAAGATGATTCTTGATCTTACCAAGGTGAAGAATTGGGAAGAAATCGTGCAGATGGTAGCCGAAGCCGCCGGTGAGGCCAAGCCGGGAGAATGGATTACCGGCAGGGGATGGCATCAGGAGAAGTGGGATCGCACGCCGGTGCCAAACGTTGATGGAAATCCCACCCATCACAAGCTAAGCGAGGTATCACCCAATAATCCGGTCCGCCTTACGCATGCCAGCGGCCACGGTTCAATTGTGAATGCCAAGGCCATGGAACTGGCAGGTATTACAAGCGATACCCCTGATCCATCCGGAGGAGAGATTCTCAGGGATGCCGGTGGCAATCCAACCGGGGTATTGCGAGAGACTGCACAGGGCTTGGTTGGCAGAGCTGCGGATCGGATCCAGGAGGAACGCACGGAAGCCGAGATCGAAGCCGACAGGCGCAGGGCTGCGGAATTGGCCTTTGAAGAATGTCTGTCAAAAGGAATTACCAGCTTTCAGGACGCCGGCTCCGGATTCAGAACCATCGATCTGTTTAAGCAGTTGGCCGAGGAAGGCAAGCTTGGCGTTCGGTTATGTGTCATGGTGCGAGCCGGAAATGAACAACTTGCGGAGAACCTCGCCTCTTATAAAATGATGCCGGAAGGGGATAAAATGCTGGCCGTCCATGCCATCAAAGTATCGATTGATGGGGCGCTCGGTTCCCACGGCGCATGGCTGCTCGAGCCCTATACAGACATGCCGTCCAGCGCAGGATTGAATACCTCCCCAATCGACCGTCTGCAGGAAACCGCCCGGCTTGCGGCCGAGCATGGCTTCCAACTGTGCGTCCATGCCATCGGAGATCGAGGCAATCGTGAAGTTCTGAATGTGTTTGAAGAAGCCTTCAACAACAATCCGGATAAGACAGATCTGCGCTGGCGCATCGAACACGCCCAGCACTTGAACGCGGCAGATATACCCCGATTTGGTCAGTTGGGAGTGATCGCCTCCATGCAGGGAATCCACTGCACCTCGGATGGTCCCTGGGTGCCCAAGCGGCTTGGCGACGCCCGTTCAGAAGAAGGCGCGTATGTCTGGCAAAAGTTGATGAAATCGGGAGCCGTGGTCACAAACGGAACCGATACCCCCGTAGAGGATGTCGATCCCATTGCCAGCTTCTATGCTTCGGTTACGCGCAAGTTGAGAGGCGGCTCCGTGTTTTATCCCAACCAGCGCATGAGCCGAATGGAGGCGTTGAAGAGCTATACCATCAACTGCGCTTATGCTGCGTTTGAGGAAGACATCAAGGGCTCGTTAACGCCCGGGAAACTTGCCGATATAACCGTGCTATCGAAAGACATCCTGACAGTACCCGATGACGATATTCCATCGACAGAGGTGTTGTACACCATTGTCGGCGGCAAGGTGATGTATGAGAAAGGGAGTTAGTTACAGAGCGAATTTAACCGCAGAGGGCGCAGAGAGCGCAGAGACAGAAAAACCATTTAATAACAAGGTTCATTTCAATCAGCTACAGAAGTCCACGCTGCTCACGGCAAATTCTTGTCTTAGTAACCTCAGCCTCCTCTGCGGTTATCAAAAAAAATCGGGAGTTCATTCATGCAGAATCGACTATTTCTCAGCATAGTTGTCCTTGTTCTATTATTCTCAGTAACCGCTCAACCATCCTTTTCCCAGGAGAAAAAAATGAAGGTCTACATTTCGGTCGATATGGAGGGAACCGTCGGCTCCGTTACGGGAGACCAACTCGGGCCGAGCGGATTCGAATACTCGCGTTTTCGGGAATTCATGACGCAGGAAGCACTCGCCGCCATCCGTGCGGCCAAGGAATCGGGCGCTACGGAAATTCTGGTGAGCGATTCACACGGCAATGGAGAGAATCTGCTGATTGACAAGTTCCCCGAAGACGTGCGGATCATCCGCTCCTGGCCGCGGAGGTTCTCTATGATGGCCGGCATAGACGAGATTTTCGACGCGGCAATTTTCATCGGCTATCATTCCTCGACTACCAATAAGGAGGGCGTGCGCGCCCACACCATGTCCAGCGCGCGGCTGACGCGCATTGCTCTAAATGGCATCGACATGCCCGAAGCCGGAATCAACGCTGCTATCGCCGGCCATTTTGGCGTGCCTATTGTGATGATCTCCGGCGATGAAGCCGTGATCAAGGAAACTCGTGCAATTATCGGCGATATCGAAGCTGCCGAAGTAAAAAAAAGCCTGAGCTTTCATTCAGCCAATACCATGACTCCGGGGGCTGCGTACAAATTGATCTACAACAAGGTCAAAGCGGCCTTGTCCCGGCTCGATGATTTCAAGCCCTACGCTTTGAAAAAGCCGATCACCCTGGAAGTCGGATTTAAGAACTACCGGCCCGTGCAGGTGTTGTCCTACCTGAGCATAGTGGAGAGAATCGATTCCCATACGATTCGCTTCATTGGCAAGGATATGCCGGAAGTCATGGACTTCATGGTTTTCATGAGCAGTTACAGTTTTAGCCTGGAGCCGTAGTTATTGATTTGAGAACCGGAGCAGGATTTTTTGCGCCATGAAGGTAAAGAACATTAGACTGGCCAGACTGACGGGGATTGTAGGAAGTGCTTTCGCCCTTGGTCTTTATCTGTTTCCCGCTGCAGGCTCGTCCTATTCAACGCAGACAACTGAGATTTCGGATGTGAACACCGGTCATTCAAGAATTGCAAAGGCTGCAAAAGTCGAACGAGCGCCCGAAGTCGATGGTGAGGTTCTGAGTGACCCGGCTTGGTCCATGGCCGAACCGATCGACGGCTTCTGGCAGACGACCCCGGACGAAGGGAAGCCATCAACGCAGCAGACGGAGGTTCGCATTGTTTATACTTCGGACACCATCTATGTCGGCGTGGTGTGTTATGATGAAAATCCCGAACGCATCATTATATCGGACAGCCGCAGGGACGCCTCGCTGAATGAAACCGACAGTTTTCAACTCATATTCGATACCTACGACGATCATCAAAACGGTTTTGTTTTCGGCACGAATCCCGCCGGAATTGAATACGATGCACAAGTAAACAATGAAGGGGAGGGAGGCCGGTTTGGCGGCCGCCAACAGCGAGGAACCGCCGCCGGATTCAACATCAACTGGGACGGCTCCTGGGAAGTTCGCGCAAAGATTACTCAGATTGGCTGGTGTGCAGAATTTGCCATTCCGTTCCGTACGCTTCGGTATCCTCGCAAAAAGGAACAGATCTGGGGACTGAATTTTCAGAGAAATATTCGCCGCAGAAATGAGAGCGCCTACTGGACCAGGCTGCCCCGCCAGTATAATATCCAGAAATTGTCTGAGGCAGGTCTGCTTGCGGGTCTTGAAATCCCGAACCGGATTAATCTGAAATTGATGCCACATCTCCTCGGCCAGGCGAGTAGGAATTTTGTGGATAACCACGATACGGATTGGGCCAACGATTTTGGCGTGGATGCCAAATATAGCATTACTTCCGGTCTCACCCTGGACCTGACGTACAACACCGACTTCGCCCAGGTGGAAGTGGACGAGGAACAGATCAACCTTGATCGTTTTAGCCTGTTCTTTCCGGAAAAGCGGCCCTTTTTCCTGGAGAACTCAGGGATTTTCGCTGTGGGCAGCCCCGGTGAAGTGGATCTGTTTTTCAGCCGCAGGATCGGAATTGGACCGGACGGAGAGTCTGTGCCCATCGTGGCCGGGGGCCGCATGTCCGGAAAGTTGGGGAGTACCAAGCTGGGATTTGTCAACATGCAAACCGAGAGCGTTGGGGACACGATTCAAGCAAATAATTTTGGCGTGGCTCGAATCAGCCGGGAATTTCCCAACCGCAGTTCTTTGGGAGGCATGTTTGTTAACCGGCAGGGGACCGGCAGCCTGGCCCCCGACGATGACTACAACCGAACTGTTGCCGTGGATGGCCGACTTGGGATTGGCAGATACGGGCAGCTATCCGGTTTCGCCGCGCGAACCTGGACACCTGGCGTTTCCAGCGACCAACACGCCTTCAAATTTGGCGGAGAATACAGATCTGAGGCCTGGTTATTATCCGCAAATTATACGGAGGTAGCCGACGAATTCAATCCGGAAGTTGGGTTCTTAGTGAGAAGTGGATTTCGAAAACCGGACTTCTTGATTTTTCATACTTATCGGGTCAAGAGCTTTCTTAAATTGCATGAAATGCGGCCTCATATTTCTTATCGAGGATTTTGGGGACTCTCCGGGTTTCAGCAGACAGGCTATCTGCACGTTGACAACCACTGGGAGTGGAAAAACGGCTATGAGCTTCATACCGGCATAAACTTCACCACGGAGGGGGTTTCCGAGGCTTTCGAAATCAGCGACG
>JAUXJX010000555.1 GCA_030624545.1 Bacteroidota bacterium
CGTTGCGCTTATTGGTTGAGCGTGTTGATGAATGTTATTTTGCCCTGGGCATAGTGCACACCCTTTACACGCCGATTCATGAGCGGTTTAAGGACTACATCGCCACGCCAAGATCAAATATGTACCAGTCTATCCACACTACCGTTATCGGCCCCGAAGGGAAGATGGTGGAAATCCAGATTCGAACAAATGAAATGCACAAGACCGCCGAATCCGGCATTGCCGCACATTGGCGCTACAAAGAAGGAAAGGCCAAAGAAGACGAATTTGACAAACACTTGATGTGGCTGCGGCAAGTATTGGATTGGCAGAGAGATCTTGGCGAACCCACCGAATTCATGGAAGACCTCAAGGTATCCCTGTTCCAGGAAGAAATCTTCGTATTTTCTCCTGCCGGAGATTTATTCAAATTGCCGCAGGGCTCAACCCCGGTGGATTTCGCCTTTGCGGTTCATACGGATGTGGGCTTACATTGCATTGGGGCGAAGGTCAACGGCCGCATTGTTGCACTTGGTAGCTCAATAAAGAGCGGGGATTCAATAGAAATATTGACTTCCGCCAAGCAATCCCCTAATCCGGATTGGTACAAAACTGTTAAGACCTCAAAGGCCAGGACCCGCATCAAGAGATGGATTAAGGACTCTCTGCTCGAAGAGAGCATCGAACTCGGGCAGGAACTGCTTGAGCGAGACCTGAAAAAGCTTAATCGAGAGGTGGATGAGGAGGAGCTCACCGATGTTGCCCAGAGTATGGGATTCCAGGACCTGAAGCACCTATATGCCTCATTAGGCAGAGGAGAGTCATCGGTTCAAGGCGTTCTGAGTAAGCTGACTCCTGACAAATCGCAGCCGGAAAAAGAAGATTCATTCCTGAAAAGGCTCATTACGGGTGCGCAAAAATCTTCTGATGGAATTCGAGTGCAGGGTTTGGACAATCTACTAATTTCGATTGCCAAGTGTTGCCAGCCCGTTCCGGGAGACAAGATACTTGGGTTTATCACGCAGGGACGTGGCATTGTGGTTCATCGGGTGGATTGTGCGAATCTCCTGGCCATGCTGGAAGACCCGGAAAGAAAAGTTGAAGTTGAGTGGGATGTAGAGAGGGATCGTCAGTTTTACGTGCGTCTGCAACTCGTCGGCGAAGACCGGACGAGATTCTTACGCGATGTTTCAGAAGCCATCGCAAGTTCAGACACGAATGTTGTTAGAATGGATATGAAGTCTGAAGACTCGCTCGTATCTGGCAGCTTTCTCGTTGAAGTGAGAAACCTGCAGCATCTAACCAAGGTGATCAATAAGATAGACAAGGTTAAAGGAGTGCTCAGGATTGAAAGACTGGTCGATATTGATGGGAAGGAAGATTCCGAGCAGAAATTGTTGGCCCTCTGAAGAAGCGTGGAGGTGATTTCGACATGAGAACCGTAACAAAAAAAGATATCGTGGTGCGAACCGCGCTAAAGTTTGACGGCAAAGTCTATGACGTGGAGAAAATAATTAGTTCGGTATTTGATGCGCTAAGCGAATTTATGAAAGAGGCTGATCCGCAAATTCGAATTGAGATCAGAGATTTTGGCGTTTTCGAGGTTAAGATAACCAAAGCGAAGCCAAAGGCTCGCAATCCGAAGACGGGTGAGATCATCTACGTTCCAGCCAGGAAGAAAACCCATTTTAGGGCGGGCAAGCTTCTCAAAGATGCTTTCAAGAAGCCGCTGGAAGAGGTGATTCAGGCATGATGAGGTCGGAGAATAGAATTCTCGCACTGGATTATGGTACGAAAAGAATAGGTGTTGCGATGAGCGATGCGCTTGGAATCGTGGCTCAGCCAATTGAGACTATTTCCTACGAGAATTCGGATGTTCTCTGGACCAAGTTGGATAAGATCAGAAACGCCTTTTCGATCGAGAGAATTGTTGTGGGAATGCCGCTTAATATGGATGGAAGCGAAGGCAGCAGCGCAGAGGCGGCCAGGAGCTTCGGTTCGCGGCTGAATAAACGCTATTCGGTTCCGGTCGACTTCTGGGATGAAAGGTTATCAAGCCAGGTGGCTGAGAAAACAATTCGGTCGATTGGCAAAGAGCCAAGTCGTCGAAAAGAACAGGTTGATAAGATCGCGGCTGTGTGGATCCTGCAAGGCTACCTAGACAGGCTCAATTGGCAAAACCCGGCCCCTTAATATTCACCAAACAACATTGCAGCAGATTTATAGTTCCTGGTGTATTGCGGACAGAGATCTTCAGGGTCTCTTTTTTGTTTTCAGGTTGAAATACGGTCGGACCGGGTTTACTTACTACGAGGACAATTATTGAGATGAGTGACATAAATCCTCCTTCAAACTGGAGGCGTTTGTATCTCTGTCTTCTTTTTTCTATGCTTTTGGGTTTGTCATTTCCTCCCCTGCAGCTAGGTTTTTTTGCCTATTGGGCCTTTCTTCCCCTTTTCTTCCTGTTTGAAACCTGCTCGCCCAAGCAAGCTCTGCTGTGGGGGGTACGTGGCAGGTTTTTTCTGGAACTTGTTTACCCTATATTGGGTGTACGTCGCCACCATTCCGGGAGTAATAGGATTGCTGCTCGTTCTGCC
>JAUXJX010000083.1 GCA_030624545.1 Bacteroidota bacterium
ACGCCCTGGGAACCGCTAAGCCCGCGGGATTTGCATACCGCATAAAAACCCTCGATTTTCTGATTAACGCCGCCTATGGGTTGAATCTCTCCCTTCTGGTTTACAGAACCGGTAACGGCGATATCCTGGCGCAGCGGCAAAGCCGAGAGCTCGGAGACAATTGCATATATTTCGGCAGATGATGCACTGTCCCCGTCGACGCCGGTGTAGGACTGTTCGAAGGCGAGGCTGGCGCTCATGGAAAGCGGCTTATCCTGTGCATACTTGCCCCTGAGATAGCCGCCGATGATCAGAACGCCTTTGTTATGGGTCTTGCCGCTGAGATCCGCTTCCCGTTCGATATTGATAATACCGGCCCGCCCCATGCTTACCTCGGCGGTGATCTTGGCAGGCCGGCCAAAGCTGTAATCGCCCAAATTATAGACGGACAGTCCATTGACCTGGCCCATTTTCTTCCCCTCAATTTCAATCATGATCACACCTTCGTCGATCATCTCCTGAATTTTATCTTCTATCATCCGGGATCGGTAAATCTTTTCCTCGATGGCTTTCATCACGTGCTCGCCTTTAACCGCCTTGCCATTTTCCTCCTTCGCCCAATAATGCGCTTCCCGTACGACATCGGCAATGTCGCTGAATCGCGTCGAAATCTTATTCTGCCTCCCGGCCAGCCGGACACCGTGCTCCACCACTCTTGCGACGCCGGTACTTGTAAAGGGAGCCAGCTTTTCCTCATCGCAGATCTTCCTGATAAAGGAAGCATAATTCATGACCGACGCATTTTCTCGATCCATAACGGTGTCAAATTCCGCCTTGACTTTGAAAACCTTCTTGAAGTCTTCATCGTAAGAATAGAGAATTTGATAGTGACTGGGATCCCCGATAATCACCACCTTTATGTCAATGTCGATGGCTTCCGGCTTCAAGGCGACATTCATCATCTGGAAAGGATCATAGATTTGAATTTCCAATTTCCGGTTTTTCAAGGTGCGCTTCAGCGCCGTCCAGACCCCTTGTTCGAGTATGGTATCCAAGAGATTGAGCACCAAATAGCCGCCGTTGGCACGTAACATCGATCCGGCCTTGATCTTGGTGAAATCCGTGTGCCAAATTCCGTTCCGGTCCATAACGCGCTCGATGGTGCCAAGAAGGTTCTTGTAGTTGGGAACCGTTTCTGTGATAACCGGCACGCCATCCAATTTGGAATTGTCCACCAAAGCGTTGACTTTGAATTCCAAAAACTCATCAGACGGCGGAGGAGGAAGACCAGGCATAGCGGTCTTCTCTTTTTTTTCTTCCTTTTCTGTAAATCTCTCTAACTTATTTAGTATGTTTTCCTGGACGTCGTCCAGATACTTTTGCACAGATTTGGTTGGATACTTCTCTTTCAACTCATCAACCAGGGCTCCCACGGAGGGATGACAAAACTCGTACTTCAGTTTCTTCAGCACGTCCTGAACACTCTTCTCAATTTTTCGATTCTCGCGAAGCGTGTTTTCCAATTCTTCTGACAGAGCATCGTGGGCTTTCCTCAGCTTATCCAGTTCTTCCCGGCTGAATTCATCCTTTCCCACGCTTTCCTCCAACTGATCCCAGGAAACGACTTTCTCCTTGACAATTGGGAATATTTCAGGCCTGGAAAATGGACCCATCTGCACCTGGACTATTGCGAAGTTCTTGCTTTTTAGTTTGCCCTCGAGCTCTTTGAACATTGCCTTCGAACGGTCCTCCAAATCCTGCAAGGTATCCTTGCTTTGCTTTTTGAACTTATCGGTTTCCAAAACCAGCGGAAGGTGTTGGCGCAATGTACTGATCAAGTCATCCATATCTTTGGCCAGATCGATCCCCTGCCCGGGAGGTAAACGCAGCGCCTTGGGCATATCGGGTCTGGCAAAATTGTACACATAGCAGGTGTCATCCGGGACCTTGCCTGTCGTGTCTATCTGCTCCAGAATCTGCTTCACCGTAGTGCTTTTGCCGGTCCCCGTTAGTCCGGCAACGAAAATGTTATAGCCAGGACTCTTTATTTCCAGCCCCAGTTTTATGGCTCTCAGGGCTCTTTCCTGGCCGATGGTATCCTCACAGCATTTGACGTCATCAGTGGTTTTTATGCCAAGGCTTTTAGGATCGCACTGCCAACGCAGCTTTTCTACAGGGACTTCTTTAAATTTCTTCTGATGCATGAAAACCTCCGCGAAGCATAAGGAATGGACACAATAAATTATGACATTTCACAAATCAAATCCATTGTGTCGGCCCTTCCGGTTGCGTCCGGTCGATTTTTCACCAGCCAAGCCAGTAGGCAATCCCCCCCACCAGGAAGGCAGCTGCTAGATTGAAGGCCTTTATCAAGATAGAATCTCGAACTGTGTATGACAAAAGCGGTAACATGCCGTGCCCATCTTGAGCAATGGAGTTCGCCAGGAGCACCGAAAATGGAATCAGACCATCGGCGAACATCATTACAAAGACGAGGTGCGGCCCGGATGTCGGGATGATGCCGACAACGACAGCCAACAATAAAACCAAACCCATGTGTTCCTTGACAAAACCTTCCAGTCCCCAAAATTCCATCCCTGCATTGACAAGGAGAAGTGCAAAAAATGTCCACAAGAAAACACGCCAGATATGCCTTTTGACGATGTGTTTCCAAACATGTTCTTTAAGATAATGGCCGCTCAGTTTTTCTTCTTTGTGAATTTCGTGCAATTCGCAATCTTGAGGAGTGATGCCCATTTTTTTGGCCGCCAGGTCCGACAGCCATCCAAGAGGTATTGCCAGCACAAACAGAATGCCAAACAGCATCAGCGCCTGGAGTGGAAAACGGGCCAACATCACGAAAGCTTCATCTCCGGATGTAGCGATCATACCGGCCACGACGGCGCCGAATGTAAGAAAGCCGTGGATGTAGAGAGTCACGTTCATATAGGCACCAAGACAGCCGGGCGTGACTCCCAGGAAAGACGCAATCGAGTACTGACGCCAGAGGCCGCCTTTTAACAGTCTACCAAAATATCCTCGAGTTTTGACGTCAACAAAATCGATGACTATCATCATCAGGAAAACAAGAATCGCAATTCTTGCAGAATGTCCGAGTATTTCGATGATAAACATGATAGGCCAATTCAGTTTGGCAGTATCCAGCAAAAAGCATGGTCCGAGGTAAAATCCGGATAAAACAACAATACTACTTAAGAAGGAAAAATCAAGTGGATTCTTCCCCTGGTCGCTCTACTACCGATACCGATTTAGGCGATTATTCAGCGCCCGTCGTGTTAATCCAAGCAATTGGGCGGCAATGGTCTGGTTGCCGTCGGCGCGGCGGAGTGCTTCAGATACGAGCATTCTTTCCATGAGTCGAAGGGAAGGGAGTTGGTCCGGAAATTCCATTCTAGCTTCTCCATATTGGCCGGCGCCCGACTCATCCGCACTGATCTCCGATTGATCGATATCTTTGCTTCGGATTTTGTTCTTGAAGGATTCCATCGAAAGTATCCCGGATTTATGCCGGCTGACCGCGTCAAAAATCATCCCTTCAAGTTCTCGGACATTGCCAGGGAATTGGTAATTTCGCAGAAGACTCATCAATTCCCGGGGCGGTGTCGGTCGTTTTTTGTTCAAAGAATTGCCAGCCTTCGTTAGAAAATGTTCAACGAGTATGGGGATATCGTCCTTTCGGTCTCTCAGCGGCGGAATATGAATATGGTGTGCCTGCAGTCGATAGTAAAGATCTTTGCGAAAGTTCCCGTCCAGTTGCCTCGCTTCGATGTCGGAGTTGGTTGCCACAACGATTCGTGCATCCGTGAGCTTTGGTGTATCGGCCCCAATGGGATAGTATTTTGCCTCCTGCAGAAGCCGGAGCAGCTTCACTTGCGACTCGAGACTGAGATCGCCAATTTCGTCCAAGAACAAAGTGCCGGATGCTGCCTGCTCGATCAGCCCCATGCGATCCCGGTCTGCGCCGGTAAACCCACCTTTTTTGTGTCCGAATAGTGTATCGGAAAAGAGAGTGTCATCCACGCCGGCCACATTTACCGGCATAAACTCGCCGGGCCGGCCGCTAACGTAATGAATTGCCTGGGCAACCAATTCCTTGCCGACACCCGTCTCTCCGGTTATCAGAATCGGCAGGGAGGTGGCGCCAATCGCTTCAACATATTGGAAAATAGAACGCATGTTTTTGTCATTCGTAATAATCTCGGCAAATTGGTCGGGGTGATCTAGTTTGTCGGTGAGCAGATATTTTTTCAGGAGAGTGTTTTCATTTTGCACGTCTCTAAATTTGATTGCCCGCTTGAGCGTGGTGACGAGACGGGCCTCGTCAACCGGCTTGACAAGGTAATCGAAGGCTCCCAATTTCATGCATTCGACCGCAGTTTCTACTTCATTGACTGCCGTTACCATTATCACCGGCATATTTGGATATTCCTGGGTAATTGCCGGTAAGAGATCAACACCCGATTTGTGCGGCATGGAAAGATCCAGGAGCATAACAGAGTAGTCTTGTTCAGTGACCAACCCCATGACCTCACGGCTGTCTTGACATTCTTTGACGTTGTTTATCCCATTGGAGCTTAGCGTAACCACGACGCTCAGGAGAAAGTGTTCTTCATCATCGACGATTATGACAGGGTGAGCCGGGTAGATTGCTTGTTTCATTTCTTAGTCTCCGGAAGGTTGTTCTTTCTGCACGGGCAGGGTTATGATTGCTCTCGTGCCTTTTTCTGATTCTGAAGTGATCTTGAGATCTCCGCCGTGGTCCTTGATGATATTATAAGATATCGATAGACCCAAACCTGTGCCGCCCGATTCTCTCTTGGTGGTAAAAAAAGGGTCCATGATACGCTCCAGGCTGTTTGGCGAAATACCGATTCCTTCGTCACGAACCTCTACTATAATCTTTTCCTCTTTCTCATCATAACGCGTTGACACGAAGAGACCTTTTTCCTTATCAGGAAGAGCCTGACAAGCATTGGTCAACAAATTGATCACAACCTGCTCAAGATTCTGGAAATTCCCTTTTACCATCGGTAGATTGTTGCCATGTTCCACAAAAAACCGGTCGGTGGATTTCTTGACCAAGTTGTCCACGATTACGATTGCCGATTCCACTACTGAATGGATGCTTACATCCTGATCCAGATCGCCTGAGTCCTGCCGTGCAAAGTCTTTCAGATTCTGTACTATTTTCTGTATGCGCCTTGCGCCTTCCGAAATCCCGTCAATCAGATTGCCGAGCTTGTCACGGGCCTTGGTATAAGGCATGCCGGCCAAAGCAAAATCGTCATGCCGATCATAGTGATTCTGCAGAATGGGGGTTAAATCCAGCCAAACCTTGGACAAGATGTTTCCGTTGAGAAGAATAAAGTTGTTGGGATTGTTAATTTCGTGCGCTATGCCTGACACCAGAATACCCAATGTGGCCATTTTGTCTGCTTGCTGCAGCTTTTGTAGACTCAATTTGGCCTCTTCCTCGGCTCGCTTTCGCTCGGTTATATCTTCACCTGAACTGAGGGTTCCTCTAATCCGGCCATCCGCGTCTCGCAGGACCGTATTATGCCAGGCAATGATTCTCTCCCCCCCATCCTTGACCCGGACATAGTTCTCAAAATATTCAACCGGCTCGATTTCCCCATCCATGAGTTTTTCAAATACTGCCCTGACATTTTCTCTATTTCTTTCGGGCAGAAAATTCTCGAACCAATCCTTTCCGACAATCTCCTCTTCATCATACCCTAGAATCTCACACCCCTTCCTGTTGATCAGCTCCACTTTTCGATCAGCACCAATAATGAGGAAGACCGCACCGGCAACATCAAGATATCTTTGCGTTTTGTCTCTTTCGCTCCTTAGAAGTTCCTCGGCACGCTTGCGCGTAGTGATATCCGTGATGAAGGCTACTACCACCGAACCCTGTTCAGATTTGTCAAAACTCAAGCCGATTTCGACCGGAAACTCGGTTCCGTCTTTGCGACGGGCCAAGAGGTCCATGCCCTGGCCCATAGGCCGGGACCGGGGTTCTTCAATATAACTGGCCCTGAGTTTGGTATGGAACTCACGTAGTGAATCCGGAAGCAGCAATTCGACATCCTTGCCGATCAGTTCTTCCCGGGAAAAACCGAACATCTTTTCGGTCCTGGCATTCACATATTCCATGATGCCTTCGCCATTCAGAATCACGACGCCTTCCGCCGCATTTTCTAAAATCGTCTGCTGTTTGTCCTCGCTTCTTCTCAGGGCCGATTCGGAAGCCTTCACTGTTTTCACGTTTCTCCGTATGAGGAAATAGAGAACTGCTGCGCTCACAAACACAAAGGCCCAACCTTGGGGCGTTCGTAAGCGCGAAATTGTGTCAGGGTCGCTGATAAGCCCAGCAAGTATCCTGTCTGATAGCAGCACCCACAGAACTGCTATTGCTACATAAATCAATGTAATCTTTATGGCGGCGTCAAATTTCGAGGCTCTTGTCACAGATGATGACCCCATGGTTAAAGCATATGAAAAATAAAATTTTCCGGCAAGAATATAGGATTCACACCAAATACCAGGCAGTTACTCATATGATTAGAGCAGCATAATGAAAAGATATCATCGTACCAGAGTTATGGATATCGTTTTCTCATATTGTTCGGAGTTTTCAAAATTCAGCGACATTGCCCTCAATCTGACAAAATAATTTCCGCTCGCGGCGAGAAAACCTTGATCATCCAGACCATCCCAGCTTTCCTCAAAAGACCCGGCAGATTTTTTTTCGTGAACGAGTTCACGGACCGTCTGGCCCCTGGAATCAAAAATGGTGACATCCACATGTGAGGGCACGGCTAGAACATAAGGTATCACCGTCTCCGGGTTAAAAGGATTGGGAAAATTCTGCAGCAGCGCAAAGTCTCTTGCCGTCGTCCCGGAATGGTCATCAACCGACGTCGTCGGGAAAAAATACTTCAAAATTCTTGCCATGACTTCAGTACGATTTCCCTCGCCGGAGATTGTCTCAAATGGAAAGCCCAGATAAACGAGTCTGCCAGGTGCGGTTCCACCGGCAAAGGTTCCTTCGTACTGAACACCGGCTATCTGATTCGTTCTATAGATCAGGCTTGCCATCGCGCCGGCTCCGAAGGGGTTCACAAAGTCGGGTGAATCCTCTGGGTAAGGATTGTTGCCAAATTCGAAGTTCAAATCCTCGAATATGGTCCCGCCAACTCCCAAGGCCGTGGAAATGCCTGCGTTATTTCCCGCATAATCCACTTTTAAGAACTCATGCAGGAATTCTTCATCAGCCTCCGTGGAGCCTGGTGAATCGCTGTCACGATCAAGATCCCAGGCGATCTCGGAACCACTCACGAATAGCATGCCCCCGTTTCTCAGAAAGTCCGTTACCAACTGCTGCTCTTCAATACTGAATGTCTCGTCATTGGCTGATTCGTCGCCCAGGAACCATATCACGGCATCATAGTCG
>JAUXJX010000230.1 GCA_030624545.1 Bacteroidota bacterium
CCGGCATTTTCAATATTTATGAATATGATCTTTCTTCCAAAAAAGCGGAGCCAATCACAAATGTGCTCGGTGGCGCTTTCATGCCGGACTTCGATCCGGAACGAGGACTGGTCTACAGCCTGTATACAGGCGATGGTTATAAGATAGCCCACATCTCGAACCCAACAAAAGTCGAGGAGAACCGGTATTTGGCCCGCGAGCACATGCCTCGGACCGCTCCGGTGAATGATCTCACGCAGGCAAGAGATGGCCATAATGGCCATGGGCCGGATAATGACGATGGACCTCAGCAATCTCCGCAGGCTGAAAAGTATGAGAATACATATGGCGTTGTGAATGTGCTTCCCAGGGTTATGATTGACTACGGAACGGTGAAATTGGGCAGTTATTTCACTTCGAGCGAAATGCTGAATAAATACTCCATCCTCGGCGGCTTCGCTGTGAATCACTCGTTTGACATGGATCTGTTCGGCATCATTCAGTACCGAAATTTTTATCCCACGATTTTCCTCGAGGTTTACAATCAAATCCGACATGCGGAAGAGAGGACGGCAGACGGAACCGACAAATTCAAATACAATCTCCTGGAAGCTGATGTGGGGCTCGAACTAAAACTAAATAATGCTAATACAGTCCGGGGCATGTTTGTTTATAGCCGCTACGACGGTAAGATCACGTTTCAAGAGGGTGGTCGAGAGCAAAGGTTTGGCTATACCTATTTCCTTGGGTCAGATTTTGCCCTGCAATGGAGGCATGAGGCCGTTTCGAGATCCAGTACCTCCTCCATCAATCCAAGAGCGGGTCGGCGCTTTACGCTCCGATATGATCGCTTGCACAACAAGTTTTTCGAAGGAATCACGATCAACCCAGAACATGGAACGTTGGTGGAGGAATACACAACATATAACTACACTCAGCTTACTGCCGACTGGGATGAATACTTTTCCCTGCCCTGGCAGCATGGCCTCCAGCTTCGGGTAAAGGCTGGTTATATTGATAAACCGATTGACAGCTTTTTTAACTTTTTTGCAGGAGGGTTGATCGGACTAAAAGGATATCCTTACTACAGCATCGAAGGCAGGAAATTCTCATTCACCTCGCTGACCTATCGATTTAAGATTTCTGACAAACTTGGGCTTTATATACCTCCCCTGCAGTTTGACAAGCTCTACGCCGGTGTCTTTTTTGAATACGGGAATGCGTGGAACGGTGGATCTGTTGAATGGAATGACTTCAAGAAGGACATTGGCCTTCAGGTAAGGGCAGATGCCTTTGCATTCTACAACTTTCCAATGCGATTTTTCTTTGATGCGGCCTATGGGTTGGACGAGGTGACGAATCGCGGGTTTAAGTACGGCAAAGAATGGCGGTTTTACTTTGGTATTACTTTTGATTATATCGACTGAGAATCTACGACAATAGTTGCCAGCAAAGAGGAAATCAAAATGCATAAGAAAAAACTGATCTTAATTGTGATCTTAATTTTTTCCGGTTCGTCTGTCATTGCGAATGAAAAATCTTCCAAAAAAGAAAATCCTCAGATTCCGGGCGTTCTTAGCCAGGAGCTTTACGGAAAGCCGTTCCTGAGTCTTGACCAGACCATTTTACTGCCATCCTACGCACAAGATTTGGAAGCACAGCAAAACGTCTCGCTTAAATCACCGAAAAAGGGATTGCTGTTCTCGCTGCTGCTTCCGGGGAGCGGAGAACTTTACGCGCGCTCGTGGATCAAAGGGATCTTTTTTCTTGGTGTAGAAGTGGCCGCCTGGACGACCTATGCCTCCAATAATAGTAAAGGGAAAGACCTCAAAAAGGAATTTGAAGCCTATGCGAATGAATATTGGAGTCGTGAACGCTGGGAATCATGGTGGAAGTCACAGCCGGATGTAACACAGCAGCAGTTCGCGCACCACACACTGCCCGAAACGAATACCCAGCAATACTATGAGATGATCGGCAAATATCAAAAATTCAACGCCGGCTGGGAAGATGTTGCCCTTGCGTCCGCGTTTTCTGATACTTCAGCGAAGGGCGTGCACTATATGAGCATAAGGGGCGATAGCAACGATAAACTGAAACTTGCCACGGCCATGACTGGAATTGCCCTAGCGAACCACGTACTCAGCGCCCTGGATGCGGTTTGGAGCGTCAGTCGCTTCAATGAGAATGTCAAACCTTCGATGCGCGTAAAATACACCGTAATTGACGGCCGGCCGACTGCAATGGCAAATTTCCGGCTAAGTTGGTAAAGAACGAAAGCCCCGGGAGAACATGCCTGCATCAAAAATGAGAAGACACATTTTTCTCAGCCTCTGCCTATTGGTGCCGTTGGGCGCCTCTGGCCAGGAGCGGGCAGAGTTACCCGTACAAATGATCCCCTCCCTTTCGATTCCAGACGGTTATTTTTCAAATCCCATGGTTCAGGCATCTGAGCTAACGGTCGAAAAGCCGACCGGACAGGCGTTTCTCAAGTCTCTCCTTCTGCCGGGCTGGGGCGAGCTCTCCGCAGGAGAAACAAAAAGGGGGCGGTCATTTTTGATTGCGGAAGGAGTCCTCTGGAGCGCGTTCACCGCATTTCGGATTTACGGAAACTGGAAGCGAAATGATCTGGAGAATTTCGCTGTCGAAAAAGCAGGAGTGAATACGACCAGCAAGGCCAAGACGTATTACACAGACGTTAGCAATTTTCAGGACATCTATGAGCACAACGAAGAGATGCGCCGCTTCCGCAGGTACGATGATGTATACCCGGTGGACGAAGATAATTTTTGGCAGTGGACTTCGAAATCGGACCAGGAACGATTTGATGAATTGCGCCTCTCCAGCTCGCAGGCCTTAAGAAACTCCACCCTCGTTGTGGGCGCCGTATTGATCAATCACGTGCTCAGCGCCATCGACGCACTCTATGTAACCAGCCGCTACAATCGCCGGATTTCCGCACAAGTTAACATCGATGCCCCTCAAGATTATGGCGGAGATCTTCGCCTCAATTTCGCCTTGTCTGCCAACTGGTAGTAGTCCTGCGTTAGAGGCACTCTTTCCGATTTGAATCCCATGAATAAGGAGAAGATCCTGATTACCGGGGGCAGTGGTTTTCTTGGGGGCTACCTGATCAGGGCCGCCATGAATAACTTTGAGGTGATCGCCACTTATTGTAGCAACAAACCAGATTATAGTGGGATCTCCTGGCTGCCGCTGGATCTAACCGATACGGATAGAATCAAGACTGCGATCGCGGAGACAGATCCTGCCATAATCATTCACACCGCCGCCATGACCAATGTGGACATTTGTGAAAATCGGAAGAAGCGAACCAATACGGTCAATATTCGGGCGACTGAAGCGATTGCTAAGACAGCCGCCACGACCGGCGCCAGAATCATCTACCTATCCACAGACCTGGTCTTTGATGGCGAGAATCCACCGTACAGTGAAGAGGATAAGCCCACTCCCCTGAGCTATTATGGCTGGAGTAAATGGCAGGGCGAATTAGCCGTAGCTGCGGCCAACGACAACCATGTGATCGTGCGGCCATCCATCATATACGGCCCACCGGCGATCCTCGGATCGTCATTTAGTGAATCGTTAAGGAATGCCTGGCACGATGGAAAGGTCACAAAGCTGTTTTCAGACCAGTTCAGAACCCCTATTTTTGCCGGGAACCTGGCATCAGCACTGATCGAGTTAACCAAAGGAAATTTTGAGGGGATATTGCACATTGGCGGTTCGGAACGGACCAGCCGCCATGAATTTGGGATTCATTTGGCAGAGGCTTTGGGCATTGGAAAGAATCTACTTGAGGAATTTAGTATTTCGAAAGTGGATTTCACCGCAAAGCGGCCAAAGGATGTTTCGATGAACATCGAGTTCGCTAAGAGTGTGCTAAAGACCGAATTGTATGATTGCCGGGAGGGAATAAGAAAGGCTTACTCGTAGGAGTGAGGGCCTCAAGCCTCCACCGTCACCCCATGCCAAAAGGCGACATAGTCCTTGATATGATTGGCGGCTTCCTTCGGACTTGGATAATACCAGACCGCATTTTGGTTCCTTTCCCCCTCTACCTCGATGTGATAATAGCTTGCCAGACCCTTCCATGGACAGGCTGTGTGATAATCACTTTCCACGAGATATTCCTTCTTGACGTCCTCCGGTGGGAAATATTGGTTTCCCTCCACCACAATGCAATTGTCGCTTTCAGCAATGACCGTATTGTTCCAGGTTGCCTTTGGCATTTTCCTTCCTCGATGCTATATAACTTGAAAAAGATAAACCAAATTCCAACTATCTAAAACACCTGGCTGAAACCAAGGATCCAACGAAATCTGACATTGTCCTTTTCTAGTCCATTCTCATCCAATTCCGGGGAACTCAGCCAGATAGGGAAATCGATACGGATCAAGAAATTCTGCCTTAGCTTTCTGTGCCGCAATCGCAATCCCAACCCTACGTCAGCAAGTGTCCCGGAGAGGTCTTCGGTGATCCATATCTTCCCTCTGTCATAGAATCCAACCAGGGTTGAATTCCCCAATAGATCGCGGATGAGTGGAATGGGCAGCCGGAACTGTCGTCGCACTTCCACATTGAAGGCTGCAATCCGTTCACCAGCTGCCGGCATATTAACA